>JBAQXA010000458.1:0-1800 GCA_049299195.1 Nocardioides sp. | reverse complement strand
GTCGTTGAGTTCGCGCAGTTCCGCGTCGTGGAGTGCTTCCACCCACGTCTCGGCCCAAACATGCCACGCGGCGATCGTCTCCTCATCCCCCGGCAGATAGGACCGGACCAGCGTCAAGAGTTGGCTGGATGGCCCATCGTCACCCTGCGGAACCGATTGGCGACGACTCATCGATCGCGCAAAGTTCCATTCAAAGGCAGCGTAGGTCAACTCTCGCTTGGTCTCGAAGTAGTAGTGAACGGAGCCAGTGCTGATCTGGGCCAGCTTGGCGACGTCGGTCACCCGCATGGCGTTGATGCCCTTGTCACTGATCACCTTGCAGGCTGCCCGAAGAATCTCCTCCCGGCGCTGCGCTTCGACGCTCGGCCGCGGCATTGACCCTCACCTTCCCTCTTGGCAACCGTCCGGTTGACGGCCGTGTTCTCGCTACTCCCGAGGGGCCGCCGGCACCGCGCGGCACACTCGCGACGAACGACGATCCTGGTCCAGCACCCGCGATGCGGATCAACCAGGCCGAACTCCACGCTGAGCGAGACGCCAAGGATACGCAGGTGCAACTGCACTCGCGCGGGCAACTCGCGACTTCCGACGAGATCGACCCTTGACAGTCCCTGTGAGAGCCATCACCATGATCCGAGAAATAACTGACGGATAGATCAACTCTGGAGGCACCATGTTCAGGACCACTCGACTCACGGTCGCCGCGCTGGCCCTCGGCGGATTGGCGGCCACCGCGGCCTGTTCCTCCGAGTCGCCGGAAGGGGACAACCCCGGAGGCACCAGCACATCTGCAAGCTCGTATGGCGAGTGCACGGTCTACGGCGCGGCAGGGTCCCTGCAGTTGAAACCTGCCACTGCGGGGGTTCTGACCGTCCAGACGAACCTGCCGTCCCCCGGATGGTGGAAGGGCACCTCACCCAGCGACATCACGGGTGGATATGAGTACTGCCTTGCGGCCAACATCGCCCACCGAGCCGGTTTGCCCAAGGTGGAGGTGCAGAACGTCTCCTTCGACGCCCTCGTGGCAGGACAGACGAAGGGGTATGACCTGGCCATGGCCCAGATCTCGGTCACACCCGAGCGTGCCCAGGTCGTGACCTTCTCCTCGCCGTACTTCGACTCCAACCTCGGCGTTCTGGCGCCGGCCGACTCCGATGTCACCGCCGACAACATCCGGTCCAAGAAGGTCGGAGTTCAGGTCGGGACGACGTCAGTGGACTGGGCCCAGAAGGAACTTCAGCCGAGCACCGCCCCACGGCTGTTCCAGGACACGACCTCAATGGTCACCGCTGTGTCCAGCGGCCTTGTCGATCTCGCCGTTCAGGACACGGCGATCATGCTGGGTTTCGCCAAGAACTCCTCGGGTTCCCTCAAGGTCGTTGGTCAGTACGAGACCGGGCAGCACTACGCCGCGATCTTCGAGAAGGGGTCCCCCAACGCTGACGCGATCGACGGCGCCATCGATGCCATGCGCACCGATGGGACGCTGGCCAAGCTCTCTGCTGACTGGCTTGGGCCGGAGCTGGGCGGCGACCCTGCCTCGGTCCCCGTCTGGACGCTGAAGTAGGGGCTCGGGATGTCCACGTCCGAGACAGAGACGCCCGAAGGGCAGACACCACGATTGCCCCCGACCCCGCCGCCGAGGATCCTGCCCCTGGGTCTGATCGGGCTGGGCATCGCCCTCCTCGCCTGGCTGAGTTGTCTGGCCGCCCTGGACTCCTTGCACGCAATGCTCGGCGACGCCGGCGCCGTGGCCACGAGCGCGCTCCTCGTGGTCGCGGTCGCGGCGCTCATCCCGGC
>JBAQXA010000457.1:0-2233 GCA_049299195.1 Nocardioides sp. | reverse complement strand
CGGCACGCACGATCTGCGCGCCGACGGCCTCGTCGCCGGACAGTTCCAGCGAGTCGAAGGCCGCCTGAGCAGCCTGGAGGAGCGCGACGCCGCCACCGGCGACGATGCCCTCTTCGACGGCCGCCTTCGCGTTGCGCACGGCGTCCTCGATGCGGTGCTTGCGCTCCTTGAGCTCGACCTCGGTAGCCGCACCGACCTTGATCACCGCAACGCCGCCGGCCAGCTTGGCCAACCGCTCCTGCAGCTTCTCGCGGTCGTAGTCGGAGTCCGACTTCTCGATCTCCGCGCGGATCTGGTTGACCCGGCCAGCGATCTGGTCGGCGTCGCCCGCGCCCTCGACGATGGTGGTCTCGTCCTTGGTGATGACGACCTTGCGGGCCTGGCCGAGCAGCTCGATGCCGGTCGACTCCAGCTTGAGGCCGACTTCCTCGGAGATGACCTGCCCGCCGGTGAGGATCGCGATGTCCTGCAGCATCGCCTTGCGGCGATCACCGAAGCCCGGAGCCTTGACGGCCACGGAGCGGAAGGTGCCACGGATCTTGTTGACGACCAGGGTCGACAGCGCTTCGCCGTCGACGTCTTCGGCCAGGATCACCAGCGGCTTGCCGGACTGCATGACCTTCTCCAGCAGCGGGAGCAGGTCCTTGACCGAGGAGACCTTCTGGTTGGCCAGGAGGATGTAGGCGTCCTCCAGCACGGTCTCCATGCGCTCGGGATCGGTGACGAAGTAGGCCGAGATGTAGCCCTTGTCGAACCGCATGCCCTCGGTGAGCTCGAGGTCCAGCCCGAAGGTGTTGGACTCCTCGACGGTGATGACGCCTTCCTTGCCGACCTTGTCCATCGCCTCGGCGATGATCTCGCCAACGGTGGAATCGGCGGCGGAGATCGAGGCGGTCGAAGCGATCTGCTCCTTGGTCTCGACGTCCTTGGCCATCGCCAGCAGCTGCGCCGAGACGGCCTCGACGGCCTTCTCGATGCCGCGCTTGAGGCCCATCGGGTTGGCGCCGGCGGCCACGTTGCGCAGGCCCTCGCGGACCATTGCCTGGGCGAGCACGGTGGCGGTCGTCGTGCCGTCACCGGCAACGTCGTCGGTCTTCTTGGCAACTTCCTTGACGAGCTCGGCCCCGATCTTCTCGTAGGGGTCCTCGAGCTCGATCTCCTTGGCGATGGACACACCGTCGTTGGTGATCGTGGGGGCGCCCCACTTCTTCTCCAGGACGACATTGCGACCCTTGGGACCGAGGGTGACCTTGACCGCGTCGGCAAGCGTGTTCATGCCACGCTCCAGGCCGCGGCGGGCCTCCTCGTTGAAAGCAATCAGCTTCGGCATAGCTCTTCGCGATTCCTTCGTTTCAAAACGTCTGGGCGGACCGGCTCGTTGCCCGCGACGGACGGCCCGGCTGACCCGGCAGACCCTTCCCGCCGGCGCTTCGGACCTCAACTCCTCGGCCCAGAAATGTGTTATCACTCTCAAGGCGAGAGTGCTAAGTCATGTTTAGCACTCGACCCCTGCGAGTGCAAACGCCAGGCCCCTGCGCGGGGTGGTTGCGCCGGCATACTCAGGACTGATCGGACGCGTTGAGTCCAACTACTCATGACAGCGGGCGAGCCCGGCTCGATCATGGAGGTATGACGACAAGCACCGTGCCCGCCCCGGGTGCGCCGACGGCCCCACAGCGGGCCATCTCACCTGGCGACTACGACTTCTTGAGCTCCGAGATGACGCTCTGGCGCAACTCCGGCCTGGTCGACGACGACACTGCCGTGCGGATCCTCGGCCTCTACCGACCCACACGCCGGTTCAGCCTGGCTCGCCTGCTGCTCACCCTGGGCGCGGCCTTCACCGGCATCGGGCTGATCTGGCTCGTGGCCTCCAACCTGGACCAACTCCCGCCGCTGCTCCGCTTCGGCGTGGTCTGCGTCTTCTGGCTCGCGCTGCTGGTCGGCGCTGAGCTCCTCGCGAGCCGCCGCGCCCACGCGCTCGCCACCAATGTGGCGGGCGGCGGCAGCATCCCCTCGCCGGTCGTGGGAGCCGTGCGGATCATGGCCGCGCTGGCCTTCGGGGCGGTCGTCTTCCAAGCGGCCCAGAGCCTGCAAGTCCCCGCCTTCGAGCCGCGCCTAGTCGGGCTCTGGGGCCTGGGCGCGCTGCTCTATGCGTATGCCGTGCGCGGCACCGGCCCGCTGATGATCGGCGTACTCGCGGTGACCGGCTGGGTGATCAGCGCTCCGATGC
>JBAQXA010000456.1:0-10852 GCA_049299195.1 Nocardioides sp. | reverse complement strand
GTCGTACGCCGGGTCGGCGGCGCCGTCTGCGGGTGCGGGTGGCGTGCTCGACGGCCGCTCGTTGGCGGTCGGGGTGGCGGCAGGAGGGCTGGTCGGGCTCGTGGGTGTGGTGGTTGGCTGGATCCTCGGCCGGAAGTCCGGAAGAGGGGAGTAGCCCATGCGCGCCTTTATTGCGGCCGCCGTCCAGGTGGCCCCGGTGCCGGGACCGCTGACGCCGGAGGCGATCGCGGCCAACTGCGCCCATGGCGCGGCCTACGTCGAGTCGTGCGTGGGTGCGACCGGCGCCGAACTCGTCGTACTGCCCGAGTCGATGACCACCGGCTTCACCCCGGCCTGCTCGCCGGAGGAGCTGTGGGATCTGGTCTCGGAGATTCCCGGGCCGATCACCCAGCCGTTCCAGGAGCTCGCGGCCCGGCTCGGCGTGCACCTCGTCGTCGGCACCTACGAGCGCGGGCCGGCGCGCGGCGTGGTCTACAACTCCTCGGCCTTCATCGGCCGTGATGGAGCGGTGCTCGGGGTGTATCGCAAGACGCACCCCTTCTGCTCCGAGGCCCTGTCGGGCGGCGGCTGGGTGACGCCCGGCGACACCGTGTGCGTCGTGGAGACCGACCTCGGCCGGATCGGGATGATCATCTGCTTCGACGGCGACTACCCCGAGCTGTCGCGGATCCAGGCCGTCCAGGGGGCCGAGGTCATCGTGCGTCCGTCAGCCCTGCTGCGCTCGGCCGACATCTGGGAGCTGACCTCCCGGGCGCGGGCCTATGACAACCACGTCTTCATCGTCGGCGCCAACGCGGTCGGCGCTGACCCGGCCGGGGTGCTCTACTTCGGCAACAGCCACATCGTCACCCCGATCGGCCACATCGTCGCCAAGGCGGCGACCCACGAGGGCTGGGTCTCCGCCCGCCTCGACCCCGCCGACGCGCTGGCCTCCCTCACCCCGGGATCCAACGTCGGCCAAGTGTTCGACCACCTCCGCGACCGCAACCTCGACCTGATCCGCAACCACCTCGACGACCTACAAGCGCCCGCGAAGACGTCGTTCCCCCACGCCTGAGCGGGCGGATGCTTCCCGCTGCCCGAGATCCCAGGGGGCGATTTCCTATACTGTTGCTTATTTGCAACAGTCGCATAAACTGATTGGCGTGGATCTGGCCAAGCGCATCTCGATGCTGCGCCGCGTGAACGGGCTGAGCGCTCGTCAGCTCGCGGCGCTGGTCGACGTTGCCCCGACCACGATCACGCGGATTGAGTCGGGAGCAGTGAGCCCATCCTTCGACCTCGCTCAGGAGATCCTCACGGTGCTGGGGGAGTCGATCGGCTTCACCGGTGTCGCGGATGTTGACGCGATTGCCGCCGCCCGACTCGCCCTCGACTCAAAGCTCGATGTGCTGGCGAGTCCGGGCGTCGAACTGTGGTGCCGGCGATGGGCCCGCATCGGACTTGTCGACGCTGACGGTCGGGTCGCCGACGGGAAGGAGGCGGACCTGTTGCTCCGAGCCGGTCGTGCGGCTCGGCTCACTCGACGTCCCGGAGCAGTGGACTTCAGGGCCGGCGCGTCGGCGTACGAAGTGGCCCAGGCGGTTGGCCACGCACGGCTCCGCTACGCATTGACTGGCGACGCTGGCGCCAATCTGTATCGCTCCAGCGCCGGGGAGGCCTGGCCAGTTCTCTACGTCGAGAACGTTGAGCGTGCGGCTGAGGCCGCCGGGCTGAGGCGCAAGGAGCATGGCTCCTTCGGCATGCGGATAACCCTGATCCCCTTCGACGGTGTCAGTGAGGTTGGGCGGACCACGATCGACGGCATCATCGTCGTTGCGCGCGACCAGGTCGTCATCGATTCCTACGGCGGCATTGATCGTATGGTCGAACAGGCCGACATCCTCATGGGGAGGCGGGTGGCGTGACGGACTTCAGGGAGCCGCGGACCGAGATCGAGTGGAGTCGCCGAGCGATCATCAATGTCGTCAAGGTTCTCGAGATCCACTCGGTGTCGCTGACCTTGGTCGGTGCACACGCCGTGCTGCTGCGCACGATGGACCTCGATGTCCCGCGGATGCCCACTGGCGACGGCGACCTCGGTGTGACGCCGGGGCTGGTCGGCGCCGCCCCGAGCATTGGGGCTCTGCTCGCGGCAGCGGGCTATGAGCACCGCACAACGGCGCGTCCCGGGTTGTGGGGGAGACGCCCATACGACGAGATCGACGGCACCCAGTCCTTCCGCGAGAAGATCGACCTGCTGGCACCCCACGGGCTTTCGGGAACAAGGAGCCGTACCAAGCGGAGCGTTCCCGCGTTGCAGGCCGAGCACGGCAAGCTTGCCGTCGGCAACGCCCTCGGCCTGGAGCTCGCCGCGTTCAACCGCTCGCGAATGACGATTCCCGACTTGGCAGATCCGCGCCTGTCGGGAGAGATCTTCGTCGCCGAGATCCCGGCGCTGCTCCTGGCCAAGGGATCCAAGGTCGGCGAACGTGTCCGGGAGCCCCGCAAGGGACCAGTCCGTGACAAAGACCTGGGAGATCTGTGGCGGCTCATGGCAGTTGCCGATCCTGCCGAAACGAGTCGCGTCATCGAGGAATTCATGGACCATCCCCAGGTCGGGCTCGACGTTCGCCAGAGCGTCGCGTGGACGGGTGATGTCCTTGGCGACCCGGTGAGCGTCGAGCGCGCCAAACTTGCTTTCGACACCTTCGTGGATCCGGCCGAGATCGATCGTGTCTTCGCGTTGTGGAGGGAGTCCATGGCAATGCGCTGACTATTCAGGCTCGGCGTGTACTTCTCAGGCGGAGGCGCGTTGAGTCAGCAGCTTGAGGACCCGCGGGGCGTAGAACAGTCGCTTGTACGCCTGAGCGTCGACCACCTGGAGAACCCCGATGTCACATAGTTGCGCGACCAGTTTGTTGGCGCGTCCGTAAGAGATGCCGAGTTCAGCTTCAACCTTGCGCACCGTGAAGCTGGGGTTGGCGATTGCGAGGTCAACAAGGTTGTGCGCGCTGTCCGCTCTCAGGGGTGAGGCCCTGACGGTCGCCTTAAGTTCGGCCTGAACTGCCACGAGGGCGCGCATCTCTTCATGCGTGTTTTCGGCGGCTTGCCGCAATCCCTCGGCGAAGAACGCGACGAAGGCGTCCCAGTCGCCGACGGTGCTGACGGCCAGCAGTCGGTCGTAGTAGTCGCCTCTTCGGGCTTCGAACCACGGCGAGACAGTCAAAGTTGGCTCACTGAGGACGCCAGCAGTCACTAGGTGCAACACGATGAGTAGCCGGCCGATGCGGCCGTTGCCATCGTGGAAGGGGTGCAGGGTCTCGAACTGGTAGTGCGACATCGCTGCGGCCACTACGGGGTCAATATGGCCGCGATGGTCTTCTCGGAGCCATGCGACCAGATCGCTGATTCCCGACTCAAGTTCAACGCCATGGGGTGATGGCACGAAGCGGGCGTTATAGACGGGGTGCGCCCTTGGGTCGGCATCCATGCGGCGTCCGATCACGACCTGCGCCTCCCGTAGACGACCGGAGACCGGCTCCAACGGCGTGCCACGCATCAGGGTTCCTTGAAGGTCGCCCAGGAATGAGGTTGAGATGGGTCGCCCCTCTGCAATCCACGCGAATCCGTAGTTTGCCGCGCGGACGTAGTTGAGGATCTCCGTCAGCTCTGGCGTTGGCGGCTCCTCGTCATCAGCAATGAGAACTTCGGCCAGTGGGGCATAGGTGCCCTCAAGTGCGGAGGTGCTCTGAGCTTCACGCCGCAGCGTGGGGAGGCGTAACAACCTCGGGTTCGGGAGCTGTCGTGCGGTGCTATCAAGCGCGGCCAACGCAGCCCGTGCGTCGGCAACGACCAGGTGTGTCCTGGGCGAGAGTGCGGGTGGGTCCTGGGTTAGGGGATTGGGGATGAACGCCTTGTGTTCCCACGGGCCCAGGAGCGGGTCTTGGCCGGCGATGGCGACAAGTGTCCCCGGGGCCGACTTCTGAAACATACTCACGTCCACAATGTCACTCTAACCCCTGTTGTGGAACATTGATCGGCCCTGTGTGTCACACAACGACACTTCTTGCTTGGTGAGGCGGGAGGTCGCACGCGCGCAGGCGCTCGGCGTACTCGTGACCTACCTGGAAGCCCACGACGACTAGCACCGACTCACTTGGGGAACAGAGACCTGTTCTCCTCGATCCAGGCGATGTCGGCGAACTCCTCCTTCTCCACGCTGCCCTCGGCCACCCACGTCTTCTGGGGCTCCTGCCCCTGGTCTGCGAGAAACCGGACGTGGTCGCTGGTGTAGCGGATGCGCCGGACAACTTCCTCGGCGACGTCGAAGTCAGCCCCCATCCCGTAGGCGTCTAGGAAGGCTTCAATGCGGGCCCGTCGGTCGGGGACCTCCGGGAAGTGGTGCCACTCGAGGGCTGCGGTGTCGTCGCGCAGAGGTGCAAACCACTGCAGGGCATACGCCACGTCGCTGAGCCGAGGGGCGGGGTGGAGGAAGTCCCAGTCGATGAGAGCGACGGCCGCGCCGTCCCGCCAGACGAAGTTCCACGGTCCGGGGTCGCCGTTCACGAAGACGTCGCCTCCTTGGACCGGAGGTGCGGCGAAGACGGCGTCGTCCGGTGGGACCCAGTCAGCGGACGCATCATGGATCCGCCGCAGCAGGTGCGCCGCAGAGCGCAGGCCCTGCTCATCGTGTTGATGCTTCCATCCGTCTCCGCCACATTCTCCTTCGATGAAGCGGAGCGTCTCGGTGTCACCGTCCAGTGCCACCGGCTCGGGGACGCAGTCCAGTCCCTTCGCGCGAAGGTGCCTGAGAAACGAATGCACGGTCGGAGTGTGAGCCCCCGCGGGTCGCGTGACAGTTTCCGCCGTCAGTTCGATCGGGCGGAAGTGTTCATTGAGCTCGGCGGCCCGGCTCAAGACCTCGTCGTTGGCCATTGACGCACTGTGACACGCACACCGAAGGGTCGCCATCGACTTAAGGGCAGGGTCGCCCGTGGACCCTCGCGCCCAGATCCCTACGTTTGCTACGCGCACAGCGGCGTGTTGGGTGCGGAACGTTGGTAACGGGGGTGGCGGCGGCCGGCGGCTGGCGGGCGCAGGGTGAAAGGCAGGGTTCCGGCAAGGGAAGTAGTAACAACGCGAGAATTGACGAAGGCGACAAATCGGTCGCCACGGGGTGGAACAGTGTGTTCATGGGATTCATGGACCGGTTCCGCAAGCAGGAGGCGACGTCCGAGGGGCCGCGCCCTGCGGTGCGGCTCGACCAGCCCCGCTTTGCGGTCATCGATATCGAGACCACCGGCCTTACGCCACAACTGGACCGCATCCTTGAGATCGCCGTTGTCACGACCGATCAGTGGGGCCGTGTACTTGGCGAATGGTCAACCCGAATCAACCCCGAGGGACCCGTTGGGGCGACGCACATCCACGGCATCTCCGCGGCTGACGTCGCGGAGGCACCGGTATTCCGTGACGTCGTGGCCGCACTAATCCAGCAACTGGCCGGGGCCGCATTGGTTGCTCACAACGCGGCGTTCGACCTCGCTTTCATCCGCGAGGAGTTCCACCGCGCGGGCTGGGAAATGCCCGCTGCGCCGTCGCTGTGCACGCTCCGCGCTTCTGAGTACCACCTGCCGAGCCTTGATCGGCGCCGTCTCGCCGACTGCTGCTGGGCCGTCGGGACGCCTCTGACAGGTGCTCACTCAGCACGTGGCGACGCTCGCGCGACCGCGGTGCTCCTCGCCGCGTTCATGCACCCCCACGTCGGCGCGCCGCCTCTGCCCGAGCACGTAGCACTGCCCGAACAGGCGATGCGCGTGCGCTGGCCCGCCGTGCCAGAGGGAGCCCCGGTTCCTGCTGTCGCCATGCCACGAACCGATGTTGCGGCCTACACGTCTTCCTCCCCACGCCTGGCAGCCAAGGCACCGGAGGCGCTTGTCTCCATGGTCGACCGCTTCTCTCTGCTCGATGCCCTTGCGATGGGTGCTCCCGATAGCAGCATCGCTTACCTCGAGACCCTCGCCGAGGCGCTCGAGGACGGCGAGATCTCCGATCACGAGGCGTCGGGCCTGGCGGCGCTCGCGCAGATTCTGGGACTCACGACTGAAGGCGTAACTGCGGCAAACGAAGCCTTCGTCCAGGCACTTGCAATCGAAGCACTCGACGACGGCAAAGTGTCTCGAGCTGAGAGGGCCGAGCTATCGCGCGTAGCGGACATCCTTAAGGTCAACCCGAAGGTTGTTCCGTCCCTTCTTGACAAGGCGGCGGCCGCTCGCGAACAGCGCATGAGCGGGGGCCTAGCACCGCTTCCCGAAGGCTGGTCCCACGGTGACCCCCTGCGGGTTGGTGACAAGGTCGTGTTCACGGGTTGCGCCGCCTTCAACCGACAGGGGATGGAACAGCGTGCGGAGTCGCTCGGTGTTCACGTCATTGGGTCGATGTCGCCTAAGGTCGCGCTGCTGGTCAGCGACGGCACAATGGACGGCGGCAAGGCAGGTCGTGCCCGCGAGCTCGGCGCTCGAGTCGTGCACCCGAACGACTTCTGCCAGCTTCTCGACCATCTCCAGCCAGCCAAGCCCCGCGAGATCAAGGCCGCGCCCAAGCCGCCGCAGGCCGCGCAGCCGAAGCCGCCCAGCTCCGCCGCTGTCTACGTGCCGGAGAGCGTCACACCCGCGGAGATTCGCGAATGGGGACGCCTAAACGGCTGGGAGGTCGGTGTTCGAGGTCGGCTCAATGACGAACTGGTGGCTGCCTTCGTCGCTGCATACGACGATGCGTCAGTCGACTAGGGCGGCGAGCGGATGACGTGCTGGTTCATGAGCTCTCATCTCGCGGCTGTTTCGATGTGAAGCTCAACCCGGGCACGAGGCCTACCCGGCCCTGAGGGCGCGCCCAGATCCCAACGTTTGTTACGCGCACTGCGGCGTGTTGGGTGGGGAACGTTGGTAATGGGGGTGGCGGCGGCTGGCGGGCGCTGGGCGGGGATTGTCGTGGTTTTGGCGGATCGTGGGCAAGTGTTGCCAGCGCGGTATGCCGGTGTGGCCGGTTTGATCGAACCCATGACTCAGCGGCAGATCCGGATTGGCATCGACACCGGCGGCACTTTCACCGATGTGGTCGCGCTCGACGAGGTGACCGGTGAACTGGTCTCCACCAAGACGCCGTCCACACCCAGCAACCCTGCCGACGGCTTCATCGACGGCATCCACAAGGTGCTTGGACTGCTCGGCGCGAGCGGCGCCGACATCAGTGCGGTCTCCCACGGCACCACCGTGGCGACCAACAAGCTCCTCGAAGGCAAGGTCGAGGCGCTCGGCTTCATCACCACTGAGGGCTACGAGTTCATCCTCGAGATCGCCCGCCAGGCGGTCCCGGACGGCTACGGCAACTCCTACTTCTGGGTCAAGCCCGACCGGATCGTGCCCGCCGACCGAGTCAAGACCGTCGGTGGCCGGCTCGACTTCGAGGGCAACGAGATCCGCCCCTTCAGCGAGGCCGACGCGGTTGCCGCGGCCCGCTGGTTCAAGGAGCGCGGCATCACCACCATCGGCGTCTGCCTGCTGCACTCCTACGCCAACGACGCCCACGAGCTCGCCCTCCGCGAGGTGCTCCGCCGCGAACACCCCGACGCGATCGTCTCGATCAGCAGCGAGGTGCTCCGCGAATACCGCGAGTACGAGCGGGCGATGACGACCCTGGTCGATGCCGCCGTGAAGCCCAACGTCAGCCGCTACGTCACCAACATCCACGAGCGCCTCGACCAATTCACGCAGAATCAGCACACCGACGGGCGCGCGCTCCCCTTCTATGTCATGAAGTCCAACGGCGGCGTGCTCTCCGCCGACGAAGTGGTACACCAACCGATCACCACCGTGCTCTCCGGACCCGCAGCGGGTGCCCTCGGCGCGGCCCTGATCGCCCGCGAGGCCGGCTACGACAAGGTGCTCACCTGTGATGGCGGCGGCACCAGCACCGATGTGTCCGTCGTCCTCGACGGCGAACCCACGCTGACCACCGAGGGCAGCGTCGGCGCCTACCCGAGCAAGATCCCGATGATCGACGTCGTCACCGTCGGTGCCGGCGGCGGCTCGATCGCGTGGGTCAACCCCGAGGGCGCGCTCAAGGTCGGACCCCAGTCGGCCGGCGCCGATCCCGGGCCGCTGTGCTACCAGAAGGGCGGCACCGAGCCGACCATCACCGACGCGCACCTCGTACTGCGCCGGATCCCGCCGCACCTCCTCGGGGGCGAGATCCCGCTCGATGTCGACGCCGCCACCCGGGGCATCAATGCCCTAGCCGAACGCCTCGGCCTCACCCCGATCCAGTGCGCCACCGGCATCCTCGAGATCAGCGCCTGGAACCAGGCCAACGCCCTGCGTCAGGTCTCGGTCAAGCGCGGGCTCGACGTGCGCGACTTCATGCTGACGACCTTCGGTGGCTCCGGCTCCCTGCTGGCCTGTCGGCTGGTCGACATCCTCGACCTAGCGGGCGTGGTGGTGCCGCCCAACCCGGGCAATGTCTCCGCGTTTGGCCTGCTGACCGTCGACGTCAAGAACGACTACGTGCAGACCCACGTCGCCAAGCACGAGGCGCTGCCGTATGACGATGTGTCCGCGATCTACGCCGCGCTCACCGACCGCGCTCGGGCGGCCCTAGACAAGGAGGGCTTCCCGGCGGCCAGCCATTCCTACCAACGCACCGCCGATCTGCGGTACGCCGGTCAGGCCTACGAAGTGCGCGTCCCCGTGCCCGACGGGCCACTGGACGAAGCTTCCGCGGGGCAGGTGGCCGACGCCTTCCACGCCGCCCATCGCCAGCTCTACGGCTACGACTTCCGCGGCGACGACCGCCAACACGTCGAGTGGGTCAACCTCCGGGTCAGCGGTATCGGCCCGATCACCCGCCCGGCGCTGCGCAAGCTCCCCGCGGGCGAGCAGCCCATCAACTGGACCGCGACCGATGCCGCAGAAGCCCCCGCGCGCGACGAGGACCCGCGCCGCGGCACCCGCCAGGTCTGCTTCGACGCGGCCGCGGGCCACCTGACCACAGCCGTCCTCTGGCGCCCCGACCTCCGCGCCGGCGACAGCTTCACCGGCCCGGTGATCGTCGAAGAGTTCGGCTCGACAGTGCCGGTCCACCCCGGCTTCGTCGGCCACGTCGACACCTACGGCAACCTCGTCATCACCCGGCAGCAGAAGGAGGCCTGAGCCATGGTCAACACGGCCGGACTACCCACCACCTACGCCCACGGCGGCCGCCTCACCGAGCCCGGCACCACCGCCGATCCCATCCTGGTCGAGATCGTGCAGGGCACGCTGGCCAGCGTCGAGATGGAGGTCGAGACCGCGATCGCCCGAACCTCGCGCAGCCCGATGATCCGCGACGCCCACGACTTCCGCGCCGGCATCCACGATCGCCAGCTACGCAAGCTGACCGGGCGCTCCTACAGCGCGTTGGTGCATCCGATCGCCCGCGACTTCCCGCTGGAGGAGATGCGTGAAGGCGATGTCTTCTTCCACAACGACGTCTACGAGTCCGAGGGCGGCATCGGTCACCTGCCTGACCTGTGCGTCACGGTGCCGGTCTTCCACGACGGCCAGGTGGTCGCCTTTGTGCAGGCCTTCGGCCACCACGACGACATCGGCGGTGCCTGCCCCGGCTCGATGCCAAGCGGGGCGACGAGCGTCTACGAAGAGGGCCTCTCGGTGCCGCCGATCCGGCTCTGGGATGCCGGTGTGCCCAACCAGGCCGCGCTGCGGATCATGACCCGCAACTCCCGGATGCCCGACAGCCTGGCCGCCGACCTCGACGCCGAGTGCTCGGCCTGCCTGATGGGGGCGCGGCGACTGGCCGACCTGTTTGCGCGCTACGGCCGCGACCAGGTGGAGGCGGCGTTCGACACGATCCTCGACCGCACCACCCAGACCTACCAGCGCGAGATCCTCGCCAAGATCCCCGACGGCACCTACGTCTGGGAGGACTATGCCGAACACGACGGAGTCGACGAACCCAAGCTGCACACCCAGCGGATCACCCTCACCAAGGTCAGCGACGCCCCCGCCGACCCGGCGACCAACTTCCCCGGCGGTCCGAAGCTGACCATCGACTTCACCGGCACCGCCCCGCAGGCCAAAGGCCCGATCAACCACTGCGGCGACTACGTCGGCGGCAACTTCCTCAAGAAGTGGCTGGCCCCCATCCTGCGCAACCTCGCCGACACCCCCGAGCGGATGGCCGAACTCGACGTCAACGAGGGCATCGTGCCGCTGATCGAGATGGTCTTCCCCGACAAGGGCACCCTGCTCACCCCGATCTACCCCGCCCCCACCAACGCCCGCACCTTCGTGATCCTGCGGCTGCTCGGCGTACTCGCCGGGGTGGTCGCCAAGGCCGTCGACGGGCAGATGCCGGCCGACCAGGAGACGATCCGCTACACCGGGGTCTACGGCCACGACCGCGACGGCAACGACTACCTCATGCGCGAGGTGCTCGGCGGCGGGGCGGGCGGGCGCTACTACGCCGACGGCGAGGACACCATCCACGTCGTCCCCGACTCGCGGAACCTGCCAACCGAGTTCACCGAGAGCCGCTTCCCCTATGTCGTGGAGCGGCTCGGGCTGGCCGTCGACTCGGGTGGCGCCGGTCGCTATCGCGGCGGGCTGGGCTATGAGAAGCACATCCGGATGCTGAAGGACGCCCACTTCATGTCGATCGCCGACCGGTCGATCCTGGCCTGCTGGGGCGTCAAGGGCGGCAAGGCGGGGCAGCCGTTCGAGGTCACCATCGACGTCGGTGGACCCGAGGAGCGAGTGGTCGATGCGCTGGCTGACGCCGAGCCGGTGAAGGCCGGACAGGTGATCCGGATCCGCAC
>JBAQXA010000455.1:0-8416 GCA_049299195.1 Nocardioides sp. | reverse complement strand
AAAGAGATAGACATCCGCGAATCCACCGGGAGCAATCGGTTCGACGAAGGTGTAGCCCTTGAGATCGGGAGGGGGCAGTCGGGTGGTCATAGAAGGGCAACTTTGACCGAGAAGTCGTCGGATACGTGGAGGACGGAACCATTCATCAGTGAGGTAGCCACGCCTTTTGTCATCTCGTGCCGCTGTGCACCGGGCTGCTGAAGAAGCGTTCCGTTGCTACTCACGTCGGTACCAGTGAGCTCCCCCGCATGGACCCGGAACTCAACGTGGGTGCCCGATACGTAGGGATCGTCCACGATGATCAGAACTGGCAAGTCCTCGGAGGACGTGTTGCGTGCTTGAGGAGCCCTGCCCAGGAGGGCCGAGGTCTCGATGAGGTAGGTCTTGCCATTGGACAGTTCCAAGCGAGCCACGGGGGCACGCTTGATCGGCTCCATCTGCCTCGACTTTGCGCGGCCTGCCTTCAACCGAGCGAATTGCTGAGGCGTCATCGTGTGATCGTCGTGGTCTCCAGCCTTTCCGAGATCTGGGCCCGACAGCGACTCCAGCTCCTCGGCGGTCGGCTCACGGACGGCAGCATCTTCGGGGCGTCGTCCCGCAATGGTTGCACCCCACATTGCGTCAAACCTGTTGTCTGTGCCTTCGGCGAGGGTCAGGCCCGCGTCTAGCGAGCTCACGTGCTCAGCAGGCGCCGGCATCGCTTCCGCTGGCTCCCCCGCAGACGCTTCGGGTGGTTCTGTGACATTCACCGAAACGGCTTCCGGCTCCCCCGGGCCAGGCCATGGGGAATCACCCGCGCTGTATTCGATCACGGTCGGATCGGCGGTAGTGACCGGCGGGGGCGGCGGTGGCGCGGGTGTGACGGTAGCTGGTGTCTCGACTCGCGCCGCTCTCCTGGGTTTGCCCATGGGCCCTGAAGTCGCGGCCACTTCCGGAGTAGCTGGCTCGACCTCCTGTGGAGCCTCCGAACCTGGCGGCGGCCCGGGGACTACCTCAGCGGTGGGGACCAGTTGCACACGCACCTGCCCCGCAAGGACGGCACCTCCCGTCAGGGGCAGCCAGGCTCCGCTGGAGGCGGCATCCCCTCGCAGTTCAATCCGGCTGACCCCCTCCAATGGCTCGTAGAACTCCGCCCAGGTCGAAACCCCTTCCGCTCCCCGGCAGTCGCTCCCCTTCTCTCGAAGTAGCTCGATGCGCATCGGTCCTCTGACGACACACCGGGCCGAGGTGCTGTCCCACCGGGCGTAGGCGAAGTTGGGTAGCGAGGAGAGCCGCCCCTTTCCCAGCGCATCAATCAGGTCGAGGATGGTGGACTCGGCTCTGGCCAGGCTCCACAGCGCATCGGCGTCGATACCCTCGGGCTCACACAGCAGCGCGAATCCGGGGGAAACTATCGCCAGAAGATCTCCAGGCGAGTAAACGACACTCGTCATGCTCTCCTCCGGAGACCGGGGACTGTGTCATCGTCATTGATCCGTGGCATCGCACCCGCAGTGTCTTCGAGTGCCTGTCCTCCTAGGACTTCGATCACCAGTGCCGTGGCGTTGTCGCGTCCGCCGGCCCGAAGCGCCGCTTCGACAAGCTCCTGCGCCAAATGCTCGGTCGCCTGTGCGGCACCCTGCTGCAAGGTTGCGCCGATTGCAGCGTCGTCCAATTCAGTCGAGATCCCGTCCGAGCACAGAAGCAGGGTGCTGTTCGGCTTCACGGGGATGAGCGAGTAGTCGGCCTCAACATCTGAGATCGCACCCAGTGCGCGCGTCACGACGTGCCGCTCTGGGTGGTTCGCGATCTCCTCTGCCGTGAGCTCGCCAGCATCGATGAGTTCCTGGACTACCGAGTGATCGTGGCTCAACTGCTCGAGCTGGCCGTCGAGCCACTGGTAGGCACGCGAGTCACCGACGTTGGCCAGCAGCCAGTATGCGGACCCGTCGTGCACGACGAAAACAACCGCGACCAGCGTCGAGCCAGGAGCCGCACCAGAGTCATCAGCCAGGGCGCTCACCCGCCGCTGGCAACTCTCCACGCAGGCTTCAATGTCGCCGACAGAAACCGCAGACATGCCAGCCAACTGCCCAAAGGTCTCCACCACCAAGGCGCTCGCTACGTCGCCATGCTGGTGCCCACCCATGCCATCGGCCACCAAGAAGACAGGCGGCTGAGCTAGCGAGGAGTCCTCATTGATCCGGCGGACTCTGCCCGGATGGGTGTGCGTGGCGTAGCGGATGCTCAGTCCGGCCGGGGCGTTGGGGGGCAACCAAGTTTGAGCTGCAAGATTGCTGTGCGGTGGTGGAGTCAAGTCGAGCCTCCTAGAGGTGTGGCGCGCCGGTCGGCGATGCGAACCTAACCGCACAGAAGCCGCCACGACATGGGGAATGCTCCCCATGCGGGCAGGCAGGAAGAGATGGGCCTGCGCCACTTCCGCACACCCCTCTCCGATCAGCTGCGGGCCGCCGCACAAAGCAAGTCGGCCTCGACGCTAGAGGAAGGGAATGCCGCGCGTAGGCAAATTGAAGAAACGCACGCCATTGACACCCCGATGCGGGACAGACCCTCCACGGCGCGCACAGAAGGCCGGACCCCCCTTTTAGGGGACGCCCGCCCGAGGGATACCCGGATTGCCGATTCAGCGTTTCGCAAGCTCTCTCTTGGGTAGTCTCCTAGTCGCCATCCTGTGCTTCCTCCGGTCGTTGGCAGGTGCACCATGTGGCTTCAACAGTTAGTGCTCAAGGAGACCCTCATGGCCGAACTCGCGCCCGGCTCCCACTTCGGGGAGTTCGTCATTACGCGTGCCCTGGGATCGGGAGCAATGGGCTTGGTCTACGAGGCTGAGCAGACCTCGCTCGGGCGCTCGGTGGCTCTGAAAATCATGCGTCCTGAGTTCTGCGTCGAGCCGCAATTTCGTGAGCGCTTCCTCCGCGAGGCGCGGAGCCTCGCCAAGATGGACTCACCTCACATCATCACCATCTTTTCCTCGGGGGAGGTCGAGGGACGTCTCTACTTGGCCACTCAGCTCGTCACCGGTGGTGACCTCGGTGCGCGTCTCCGCGTCCTGGGCGGGTTGCCACCGCAGGATGCTCTGAAGCTCGTGTCCCAGTTGTGTGCGGCCACTCAGCAGGCGCACGAGGCCGGCATTCTGCATCGGGACATTAAGCCCAGCAACGTCCTCATGAGACGGAGTGGCGAGTTGCATGCCTACCTCTGTGATTTTGGGATTGCCCGGCTCTCAGACGTCGAGGAGACGATGACCACGGGCGCCCTGGGGACCCTCGCCTATATGTCGCCTGAGCGACTCGATGGCGAGAGGGCCAGCCCGGCGTCCGACATCTACGCCCTGGGATGCCTGCTTCACGCCGCCCTAACCGGTGTGGCGCCCTACACCGGCACAGCAACCCACGTAATCCGCCAGCACGTGAGTGGCGATGTGCCCCAGCTACCCCTCACGATCCGCGGGGCCGAACAGATCAACGCCATCCTCGCCAGGGCCATGGCAAAGGCTCCGGGCGACCGCTACGCCAGTGCTAGCGCGATGGGTGCAGACCTGGTTGCGATGGCCCAGTGGCTGTCGCAAACCTCCACTTCCCAGACTCTCTTGGCGCCGGCTCCGACTCCGCGGGGAGACGACACGATCCACCGCAGCCAGATAGCTCCTCGACCCGCACCACCCGCTGCAACTCCAGCACCCCCTCCTGAGCCCGCCGCCCAAGCTCCATCTACCGCTGCTGCCGGGGGCTCCCGCTCCTCGTTTGGGGCACTTGCTGCCTCGGCTGCCGCGCTGGCGGTCGCCGTCGTGATCTTGGCTTACGCGGTCATGTCGAGGGGGCCTGAGCAGCCCAGTGAGCCATCCGCCATCCCACCGAAGGGGACACCAACAGCAACGGCGCCGGAGGCCGCCAACCCCGACCCGCCCTCGCCCTCCCCGGCCAAGGAGGAGACTGCACCACTAGATCCGCTGGATATCGGCTCGCGTTTCGCCAACCGTGGATGCAGCGGGGAGTTCCTGGTGCTGCTCCAGATCTCGGGGGACGCCAGCAACCGAGGCGTGCTGCGGGACAACGCGCAGGCCTATCCGAATGCCCGCTATCTCAAGAACGCAGACTCTTGCTCCTCGTTCCGTGCCCGGGACACCGACACGGGTGACGAGGTGTACTCGCTCTACCTTGGTCCCTTCCCATCGATCCAGGTCGCCTGCAGCGAGGTTCATCAGACCGGAGTGAATTGGGCGCGGGTCAAAAAGCTGACTGAGAGCGCCTCGGAGCGCGAACTCTGCTTCTGCTTAGAAAGCGCCGATTCGCTTCCCACCATCGGCGGAGACGGCTTCAGCACAAGCTCAGCAAACCTGCGCGAGATCCAGGAGTTTCAGTGGGGACTCATGGAGTGGGAGCTCGTCGGCCGCAACGAAGTTCATGGCGACTACACCAGTGACTTCATCAACGCAGTGGCACGGGCCCAGGTGAACATGGAGCTGCCGCCTACGGGCGTCGTTGACACCGAGACGTGGAGAGTGGCCCAACGAGAGTTCTGTAACGGGAGGCTCGGGTGATCCGCCGGCTCACTCTCATGGGCTTCACCCTGGCAGTGCTTACCCTCATCGTCAGTTTCGTGATCACGCGCTTACCCGACCCCAGTTCTGGCGACCATGGCGCTCAGCGATCCGAGGGGTCAGGGAACTCACCCGGCCAAAGTCCCACACCTGCCGCCGCCGAGGGTTCGGCTCCCCGATACAACTTCCTGGTCATCAACGCGGATGACATGCGCAGCGACGAACTTCTCCTGATGCCCCACGTGCGGCAGTTCGCCGAGGGGGCTGTCACGTTTCGGAACTCGTTCGCACCCAATCCGCTGTGCTGTCCGTCGCGCGCAAGCTTTCTGACTGGTCAGTACTCGCACAACCATCTAGTCAAGTCCCATGACCGGCCCTACGGCTTCTCCTCCTTCGACGACCGAGCGACCTTGGCCACCGCACTGCAGGACGCGGGCTATCAAACTGCCCTCGTCGGCAAGTACCTCAACTGGTATGGCGCGCGGCCCACGCGCGACGGGGAGGACTCGCTCCACTACGTCCCTCCAGGGTGGTCCGAGTGGTGGGGCTCCAGCGACAAGGTCTGGCGCCGGGGTGACCCGTTTAAGGGAGGGACCTACAACTACTTCAACCTCGTGAGCAACGTCAATGGAAAGATCGAAGGTTGGCCCGGGCAGTACACCACCAACGTGACTGGTCAGCAGGTGCGCCATCTGGTCGATACCTTTTCTCAGAGCGATCAGCCGTGGTTCATCTGGTACAACCCAGTTGCACCTCATCATGGGTTCCCGGCCGAGCCGGACGACATCCACGGTCAGGAACCCGGCGATGGGGACCGTTCGATCTGGCAATCGCCTGCGCGACCCGAGGCGGTTAAGGGGAAGTTTGACGACGTCATTCCTCGAGGTCTGGGCGTGCCCGCCGAGGGCGTACCCGAGGACGATCGGTCGGACAAGCCCGACTATTTGCGGGAAAGCACGGAGTACAACGATCGCGATCTTGAGGCACTCACGTCATTGAGTCGGCAGCGCGCAGAGGCGCTATCGGTGCTCGACGATGAATTTGCCCGGATCCTGGCGCAGTTGGACCGAGCCGATCAGCGTACATCAACAATCGTCATTTTCACCTCAGACAACGGCTTCTACCTCGGAGAGCACGGCAAGCGAGCCGGCAAGGTCACCCCTCACGAGCCATCCATCAGGGTGCCCTTGATCGTTGCGGTTCCCGGGCAGGAGCCAGCGGACCGATTCGATCCAATCAGCACGATTGACCTGGCACCTACGCTGCTCGGCTGGGCAGGAGCCCAACTGCCACACGTTGACGGAGTGGACATGCGCAGCGTCATTAGCGACGGCGACAAGGGCTGGACACGAGCTATAGCCCTCGAAGGGCTCATGCCTGATCCGCGCTACCAACCGGCAAAGAGTCAGGACGGATTCAGTCTCCGGGGCATTCGTGTCGGCAAGTGGAAGTTGGTCCGCTACTCCACGGGGGAGTTCGAGCTGTATGACCTCGAACTGGACCCCCTCGAACTGAGTTCGCGATCTCGTGCGGGCGTCCCTCGGGCCACCTGGCGGGACTTGCAGTCGGTGTGGGAGCAACTCGTCACCTGTCGAGAAGAGGTGTGTCGGACTGAATTGCCGCCAAGCCTGGCGCTGAACCCCAAGGCCAACGAGATGTTGACCGAAGCGCAGGCGGCGGCAGAGCGCGACTACTACCGAGCGGAATGAAGCCGCTAGCTGTGGTGCCAGCGGGCTTGCGACTCGTCGCTCCGTCCCCAACCCAGGGGACCTTCCTGGCTTTCGCGGGTCGGATCGCCTGAATCTCCTCCCGCCCAGCAGGGCTTGGGTTAGCGTGTCTGGGCGGAGCGCATGGTCTGCGAGGAGAGGAAGTTCGGTGGCAACATTCCCCACCATTGGCGACACCTTTGGTCCTTACGCCATTGAGGGAGTCCTTGGACGCGGAGGCATGGGTTACGTATTCGCTGGCACCCAACTCGCATTGCGACGACGAGTCGCGATCAAGGTCTTGATGCCTCACCTCTCGGAGGAGGAGGAGTACCGCAGTCGGTTCTTTCGCGAGGTGTCCTCCCTCGCTGCCCTCAACCATCCGCACATCCCACAGATCTTGGACCACGGGGAGATTGATGGATGCCTCTTCTTCGCGAGCCAGTTGATCCCCGGTGGAGACCTTGCAGCACATCTGAAGACCAATGGACCCATACGGGTGCGCGAGGCACTTCGACTCACAGAGCAGGTGGCGGAAGCCCTCGATGTTGCACACACGGCTGGGCTTCTACATCGGGACATCAAGCCTGCGAACGTGCTCCTGCACCATGGTCGACGGGAGAGCTTCGCCTACTTGTCTGACTTCGGAGTGGCGGTAGGAGGCCGGTCCGAGCTGACTCAGACCGGGGCTGTCGTGGGTTCTTGGGGCTACCTCTCTCCGGAGAGGTGCCGAGGCGAGAAGGCGACGGTGGCTAGTGATCTCTACTCCCTCGGCTGCCTACTGCACTTCGCCCTGAAGGGGGCCGCCCCCTACACGGGGACGGACACTGAAGTCCTTCTCGGTCACATCTCTGCCCCGATTCCCGCATGGTCTCCGGACTCCGAAGACGTGTCCCCAGGAGTCTTGGCCAGCGTCAACGAGCTCCTCGCTCGTCTGATGGCCAAGCAGCCAAGCAGCCGTCCGTCCTCGGCGGCCGAGGTGGCCGATGCCTTAGCACAGATCTTGGAACAGCCCCGCAGCGAGCCTGCACCAGCTGCGTCGCTTCCATTGGCCTCCCCTGGGGACGAGACGCTTCTCCAGTTGCCTAGGCAAGCGGCCGCGGCCATCGGGTCAAGATCCGCTGCTGAACCAGCGCAGGACCTCCGGGGAGCCGAGACGAGCTACGGAAAGGCTCCAAGCGAAGCCACCTTGCTGAGGTCTTCAGCGGCCGCCGAGGATGCCGCGCTCGGTGAGAACACCTCTAAGCCGGACAGCAGCGCAGACCTAAGTGAACCCGCTACTCCTCTCCCAGGCGTCACGTCAGTTACGAGCACCACCAACGACAGAGAGGAGCCGGTGGCCCGCGGGGAAGTTCCTGATGAAGGGACACTCCCTCGAACCCCTGCAGCAACCGCGGCACCCCCTCCCATCTCAAAAGACGCACCCGGCGACACGGCCTCAGTGGAAACTCCACCCAGCGCTACCTCGCTCTGGCGAAGAATTGAATTCCGCATCGCCGTCGGCGCGATGGTCTTCGTTCTCCTGAGCACCCTCACGTTGAATTACTCTTCGACAGATCAAGGGCCCTCAGGACAGGAGATTTCTCAAGAGATGATCGTCGGCCTCTTTCAAAGCAGAGGAGTGAGTAAGCAGAGTTCCACGCTAGCATTGAAGGCGCTCCAATCGAAGGGGTATCAAGTCGGCAGGTACGCCTCGCAGTCATTTGAATCAAAGCTAGCGCAGACTACTGTCTACTACTCTCCGAATGCGCGCGAGGAGGCAACGATTCTTGCTCGCGACTTGGAGATCGACTCCATTGCACCATCATCAAGTTTGAGAATCGTAGATATTGCGATAGTCCTAGGATCGGATGAATCTTTCCTGCAGTAGTTCGGATCCGATTGACTCCATGGCGTGATCCGGGGAGTGCATCCGCGTGCAGGCCTGACCAAGGCTCGCCGATGACCGTGCGCCGCGCAAGGGCTACAGTCCATCTGGCCTGACCCCGGTTGGTTGATCCAAGTTGAGTGAGAGTCTTGCGGCCCACGACGTGGGCAGGAAGGCTCGACAACGACATGGCAACGAGGAAACGACACACACCCGAGCAGGTGGTTCGCAAGCTCGCCCAGGCCGACAGGATGCTGGCCGAGGGCAAGGACGTCGCGGACGTCTGCCGCGAGCTGCAGGTCT
>JBAQXA010000454.1:0-2131 GCA_049299195.1 Nocardioides sp. | reverse complement strand
CCTCGACGTCGTCGACCTGGCCGTTGGGCAGGTAGGTGAGCGCGCGGCGTACGGGCAGGACCAGCGCGACGCGGATGTGGCGAGCGGGCCGTCTCACGGTGCCGGGGTCGACGAGCGACAAGAACGTGCGGGCGCGACCGTCGGCGATGGCCGTGTCATCGCGAATGCCGTCGACCGCGCCCAGGGCCTGCACGCCGAACCAATAGACGCCCTGCTCCCCGGTGATGTTGAGAGCTCGCCGAGGGATGCGCAGGGCGTAGGAGCGGCTCTGCCCGGGCTGGAGGCTCGCGATCCGGTCGAGGGGCCCGAAGTCGGTGATCCGGTCGCCCACCGGGTCCGCCGGATCGGAGGCGAGGGCAGCGCGAAGTTCGGCCTGGGTCCGCAGCGGAGCCGGCGAGGTCAGCGGATAGAGCCCGATGTCGGTCCACACGTCGGTGCTCTCGTTGGTCACGCGGCCGCTGACGGTGATGCGGCCCTTGGCGGGGATGACGGCCGGGGAGAGGAAGTCGATGGTCACCGTGAGCGGCTCGGGGGCGAAGCTCCGAGGCTTGGCGGCGGGCGGCCCGCTGGAGTTGCTCGCCGGCGCTCCCGGTGCGCTCGGTGCGCTCGGCAGGGAGGCGTGCACGGCCGTGGCGAGGCATAGCTGGCCGGCGCAGACTGCTGCCACGCTGATGAGGGCAGCCATCAGCCGGGAGCGAAGCACCCTGCGACTCTATCCGGGGCGGTCGGAGGCGCCCCGTAGAGTCTGGCCGGTGAGCCGCATGGGGCAGGTGTTGTCGATGGTCGAGGTGCAGGCGCGCGTGCACGCCGAGCTCGATCGGCTTGCCCCCGTGCTGCAGACCCTCGGTGAGCGTTTCGCCGCCGCCGGGGAGGAGTTGGCGCTGGTCGGCGGGCCGGTGCGCGACATCATGTTGGGCCGAGCGCAGTCCGATCTCGACTTCACGACGTCCGCGCGCCCCGAGGTCACCGAGCGGCTGCTCAAGGGCTGGGCCGAGGCCACCTGGGACATGGGCCGGGCCTTTGGAACCATCGGCGCGCGCCGCGGCTCGTGGCACGTCGAGATCACCACCTATCGCTCCGAGCAGTACGCCGCCGACTCGCGCAACCCGCAGGTCTCCTTCGGCGACTCGCTCGCCGGCGACCTGCTGCGGCGGGACTTCACCGTCAACGCGATGGCCGTGCGGGTGCCCGGCCGGGAGTTCGAGGACCCCTACGGGGGGTTGGTCGATCTGGCCGGACAGGTGCTGCGCACGCCGGGGCCGCCGGAGGTGTCCTTTGGCGACGATCCGCTGCGGATGATGCGGGCGGCCCGGTTTGCGGCCCAACTCGGTTTCACCGTCGCGCCCGAGGTGGTCGCGGCGATGGGCGAGATGGCCGAGCGGATCACGATCATCTCCGCCGAGCGGGTGCGCGATGAGCTGATCAAGCTGATCTGTGCGCCCTTCCCCAGGCTCGGGTTGGCGCTCCTGGTCGAGACCGGGTTGGCGGCATACGTCTTGCCGGAGCTGCCGGCGCTGCGCTTGGAGCGCGACGAGCACCACCGGCACAAGGACGTCTACGAGCACACCCTCACGGTGCTGGAGCAGTCGATCGAGCTGGAGCACCGACTGGGGCTGGAAGGCCCCGACTTCGTCTCCCGCTTCGCCGCCTTGATGCACGATGTCGGCAAGCCGCGGACCCGGCGTTTTGCGGGCGACGGGATCGTCACCTTCCACCACCACGACGTCGTGGGGGCCAAGCTCACCCGCAAGCGGATGGAGGCGCTGCGCTTCTCCGGCGACCAGATCGATCGCGTCTCCCGGCTGGTCGAGCTGCACCTGCGCTTCCACGGCTACGGGTCGGGGGAGTGGACCGATTCGGCCGTGCGCCGCTACGTCCGCGACGCCGGGGAGGAGCTCGATCGGCTGCACATCCTCACCCGGGCCGACTGCACCACCCGCAACGCACGCAAGGCCGCGCGGCTGGCTCGGACCTATGACGACCTCGAGGTGCGCATCGAGCGGCTCTCGGCCGAGGAGGAGCTGGCCGCGATCCGGCCCGAGCTCGACGGCAACCAGATCATGGAGATCCTGGGCGTCGGGCCCGGGCGCGAGGTGGGGGCTGCTTACAAGTTCCTGCTGGAGCTGCGCCT
>JBAQXA010000453.1:0-6472 GCA_049299195.1 Nocardioides sp. | reverse complement strand
TTGGTGACTACCTCGACGAGAACGAGTTCGACGACATCACGTCGTACGCGATGAGCCTGCCGGTTCATCAGCTCGCCACTCCCGAGGAGTACCTCAAGGCCCTGTCCGGCCACCCGACTGTGTTCCCTGCCGGCGAGCGCTTCGCCTATAACAACAGCGGTTACGTCATCCTCGCCGTGCTCGCCGAGCGTGCCGCCGGCGTCGGCTACCACGAACTGGTACGCCGCTGCGTTCTGGACCCTGCCCACATGACAGACACCGCGTTCCTGCGCTCGGACGAGCTGCCCGCCACGGCCGCCCGCGGCTACCTCGGACGCGAGGGGCTGCGGAGCAACGTGCTCCACCTTCCCGTGGTCGGGGTGGGAGACGGCGGTGCCTACTCGACGGCCGCCGACTTGCATCGCCTTTGGCAGGCGCTGCGCTCGGGGCAGATCGGTGCTCCGGACGCTCTCGCCACGATGACCACCCCCACCAGCGACTGGCCCGAGGAGTCACGACGCTACGGGCTGGGATTGCACCTGCACGCGACCGGCGAGGCCGCGTGGCTCGAGGGCTACGACGCAGGCGTTTCAGTCACCAGCCTGCACGATCCCGCTCAGCAGCTCACCTACACCGTGCTCTCCAACTGGAGCAACGGAGCCTGGCCCATGGTCACTTGCCTGAACACCCACTTCGGCCTCTGAGCCCGCGTAAGAGCTCGTGTGCTCAGCCCCGAGCGCGCACCAGCCGTACGCCGGTCACCAACAGCCACACGATCCAGGCAAAGTAGCCGGGGATCCCGACAAACAGCAGCGCCGATCCATCAGCGATCGCGAGACTGGCCATGCCGCCCACGATCAGGAGAACTCCGCCGATCAGGCCGACGAGTCGCTGCCACTGCGGTGTCAGACCCGCGCCATGCGCCGACACGGCCGCGCCCATGAAGGTGGCGCCGAGGGCCGGCAGGGCCAGCGCCAGCGCTGCCGCGTGCATCTGCCAGACCAGCGCAAACTCCGGGCTCGGCGTGGAGAGGGCGTCCGCGGACAAGACGACGCCAATCCAGAGGACGGCGTACAGCGCATAGACCGCTGCGGTCACCGCGCCGGCGGCCAGCGCAAGGCGCGACCAGTCCCCTCCGACTCCCCCGCGCCGCCCGATGAGTCCGTGGAGCCCCGCCAAGAACCCGAGCAACAGCGGCACGTTGAGCGCCTCCAGTGCGACGGAGATCGCGACGGCACCTCGGTGCTCGGAATGAAACGCGAACACGTCATCGATGGGCGCCGCGTAGTCCGGCGCACCCGCCACACCCACCACCACGTTCTGGATCACCATCGACGCCACCAACGCGAGCGCAGTCGCGCCAACGACGCGCATCTGGGCGGGGATCGGCTGCCCTGTTGCCGTTGCCCCGCTCACGGAAGGGACACCTGGACGACGGTCTGCTGCAGCGAGTTCACTGTGACTCCTTCGGGACGCTCGGCTGGTCGGTCTCCCCAGGATCGCTGACTTCAACGCGCGAGGCCTCATCCCGAAGGCCCGTCCTCACCCGGCCGGTGGAACGACCTGCATCTCGTGCTTTCGGCCGAGGCGCACCCATCGACAGGTCTGGGCGGCCTCCACGAGATCCATGGGGCATATGTCGACCCGACGTACGCGCCACATGCGAGGGCCAGCCCGAAGGAGTTATCCCACCGGTGGCCGAGGCCAGTAGGAGAGCGAGTTCTGCGCGCCTTTGGCCCGGCCGGCGACGCGGTGCCCGTGACGACCGACAACCTCGTCGAACAACACTCCCTCCGCGATCGGACTGACCTTGAACGCTGTCTTGCTGATTGTGCGCCCCCGCTTGTCGAGCCGGTCCGTCGAGACGACCTCCCACGAGTTGGGCTGGATCTCGAACAGCGCCCGGGTGACACCGCGGTGGACCGCCACGACGTGCTTGATACCTCGTCGTTCGACGCTGGATGGGCTCAAGTTCCACCAGGCTGAGAGTGATTCGCCGATCTCCTCGAAGGCCCGCACCCGGCTGGCGCTGACGAGCCACTCGGGCTTGTAGCCGGCGCCGTACCGCGTGACTCCTCCGGCAATCACCTCGCCTTCGGGAAGGTCGTTCCACCCATTCAGGGTGATCAACAGCAGCGGCGACAAGGTTGCCAGCGGCGGGGCGGCGTACTCGTCGATCAGCGAGTCCAACAGCCGCATCCCGTGGCTGCGTGCGTCTTCCCTTCGGGCATTCGTGAGCTGACCCTGCAAGGCGAGCGGGAGCCGCACACCGGCGTCCCCGGGAGTGACCGGGAAGCTCATGAGCAGGTCGATTGCGGCCGCCTCGACTGCTGTGTATTCCGCGGAGGTCAATCCATACCGGAGGATCCAGATCTCGTGTTCCAGCCCCGCCTGCCTTAGCTCGTTGATGCGCGCGAGCTTGCGGGACTGCTCGACGTGCTCGACGTCGGCAACATCGGTGGCCTCTAGGCCGTGGGCGGCATACCGCAGGCCCCGTCCCTTGCCAACGTAGAACGGCACCCCATCGCGCGGATCTATGAGGAGGTAGACGTACAGGCCGAGCTCAGCAGCAACCTGGTCGAGAACTGCGGAATCAACTGCCGGAGTCGTAGAGAACGACGAACGGCACCTCAAAGCAGGCCCACTTCTTGATGGAGTCGGGTTCCAGCGCCCATCAGGACATCGCCAGCTCACGCGAGTCGAGGACGGTCACGTGCGCTGACTCCTTGATCTGAGCGACTAGCGCATCTTGCGGGTCAGCCCACTGCTTCGCCGTTAGCACGACCGCGTTGACCTCGATCCCCAGGCGCGCGTTCGCCCGGTCGGCCGCTTCGTTAAGGGCAGCGCGGTCAACTTTGCCCACCACGAGCACATCGACGTCGTTGGGCGGTGGGCCGGCTTGCCCTCCGTAGCGAGCAGCCCACGAGCCGAAGATCACGACCTGCTCCACACCGTCGATCGCGAACTCCTCCGCGATCACGGTGCGGGGCCCGAAGGTGATCTCGAGGAGCTGGGTCAGCGCTTTCGCGGCCGGATGGTCGATCTTCGCGCGGATCAGCCGGTTGCGTCCTTGTGTGCGACTGGCGACCAATCCAGCCTCGTCGAGGCGGATCACCTCGCGGTGCAGCGTGGACAGCGGCACGTCCAAGCGGGCGGCCATCTCAGTCACGCCGTACTCCTGGTCGGGATGCAGAAGCAGCCACATCAGCAGCTCGGCCTGATGCCGCGAGCGGAACACCGGCATCAGCGCCGGGCCTTCACTACGCATAGCTGGAAGATATCTCCCGGTTATAGGGATGGTTAAGGTGGCTGTCATTGCTCGCTGCGTCGATGAGCCGGTAGAGCCCTTCGGCGGCGTCGGCTGCGACGGGCAGCAGTCCGATGTCGTCGACCACGACCAGGCGTCGGGTTCCCAGGCGTCGAAGGTTTTCCGGTCGGGAACCATGCTGCTGCTCGCCTTGTGGCGAGTGTGGAGCGTTCTTGGCTCGGGACCTGGCCAGACGGACCGGGTCGAGGTTGAGCCTCAGCGCGACCGTGCACCGCTCCCTGGTGGCCTCGGGATAGAAGACGGTGACAGTGCCGAAGGACTGCTTGAACTCCTGCACCCGCTCGGGGTGCTTGTGCAAGAGGTAGCCGTTCCGAAGGACTTTTCGCTCCGGTGGCCACCGCCATGCCATTACCGGTCGACCACGGCCGCTGCTCTTAGCTGAGTTCGCCCGCCCAGTCGGCGAAGAACGTGCGAGCGATCGAGAGATCGTTAGCGGCGATTGGGATCTCCTGGTCGTCGAAGCGCTTGATGGTCCTGATCATCTGGGCGAGCAGGCTGAGATCGAAGCCCGCGTCGAGCATTTGGGCCTGTTCGATGAGGGCTTCTTTGCCGAAGTGTTGTGCGAGTAGGTAGACGTCGGCGAAGTCGCGGGCCTCGGCACGGCCGAAGAGAGCGAGCAGCTTCCGGCCGGCGAGTTCGCGGGGTGCCAGGGTGGGGCCGAGGCCGGTGATGGCCGGTCGGCTGTGGGGTGGGGAGTCGATGGCGAGGTCGACCAGGGTCTCTTCCCCAGCACGGGTGACGATCATCCGGCAAAACGTGGGTCCATCCTGGATCACGTCGACGCCGCAGTCCCCTTCGCGAAGCGCGCTCACAAAGGCGTCCTTCGCCGGCGTCACTGACGTGGTGGGGATGGCGGCGAACAGGTCGAGGTCTTCGGTGGGCCGGTCGATGAGGTCTGAGGCGAGAAGCGCGGCTCCCCCGGCGACGAGGTAGTCCTCGGCTGCGTCGAGGGCGAAGAAGACGGCGGCGAGATCGACCTGGAGGTCCGTGAGCTTTTGGCGGCGATCCATCAGGTGACCTTTTCGGTGGTCTCGCCCGTAGCGACGCCATGCCACGCGTTGCGGAGTGCGCGCGGAAGCACGAGCTCGTCCCACAGGTCGGCGAGGAGCACGCCGTCGACGTAGGTGAGGACGTCGACGGGCCGGCCCTCGCGCAGGACGATTTCGTACACCCGTGCCCGTTGGCGGCGGTCGCGCAGGTCGTAGCGTCGAGCTGGGTCGGACCAGTTCAGGTGCAGCGGGAGTTCCACTGTGGCCAGGGCTCGTTGGAGCGGCAGCCTGGGCAGCGCGGTGGGGATCTGGATCGGGCGACCTCGGTCGACGGCAACGTGCCGGAACTCGATGCGGGGCGTGATGGCGAGGTCATATCCAGCGGCGGCGACGATCCTGGCGGCGGTCGCCAGGGTGGGCGACTTCCGGTCGTGCTCGTATGCCGAGAGCGTGGGCCGAGACGTACCCGAGACTTCGGCTAGGGCGGACTGCGACAGGCCCGCCTCGTCGCGGGCCTTTCGGATCACGTTTCCTCGAGCCATCGCACTAGAGTATCTGATCGGATACGGGCGTGATGCCCTCGTTTGAGGCTGCTAGGTCGTGCGTTTGCGTTTGACGATCAGGGCTATCAACTCGCGGCTGCATCCCAGTGCGGCCGCCAGTGCCCCGTAGCTCCAACGCTGAGGGTCTTCGTCGCGCAGCTGGTGGATCAATCGGTCTCGCTCGGCCCTGTATTGCTCAGCTATGCGGTCCGCCTCCGCTGCCTTCGCGTGGAGCTCTTTCGCGCGCGCGGCTCGAGGCTCTGATGTCCCGCGTGCGGCCTGCGCACGCTTCGGGGTGGCACCAATTCTGGTACCACCCCGGGCGCGACTCCGGACTCCACCCAACGGGTCAGAGACCACGGGCGAACTCGGTGATCAACGAGGGCACCGCCGCGTCGAAACCGACAACATCCAGCATGCCGGGGTCGGACGGGTCGGCGATGCTGAACTGCGTGGCGGTCATGCCAACCACGATCAGCTTCGCGTCAATCCCGGACCTGCGTCGGTACTCCGCCAGCGCCTGGTGCGGGTGGATACGACCGGCCCAGGTCTCGTTGTCCGTGTAGACCACGAACGTGTCGACCTTGAGCCCCATCTCGGTCGCATACACCATCGGCAGCGCGCAGTCGGTCCCCGACATCGGCATCGCGTCGACCACCTTCAGTGCGTCGTCCAGCCGCTGACGCGGTGAGATCGCCAGCGGCTTGAGCGCTGTGTCGTGCCAGTCCCGACCGTTTAGCGTGGTGAAACCGACCGCCGTGGCCGACGGCTCCGTCGCGAGCTGGACCAGTGCCAGGGCCGCCGACGCCTCGCGGGCCGTGATCGGCATGCCAGAGATGGGCACCCCCATCGACCCTGAGACGTCGACCGCCAGCAGCGTGCGCGTGCCGGACGGCTCGACAGCGCCGAACGCGGTGTAGAACGCGGCGTCCAGCGCGTCGGTCACCTTCCGCGAAGGCGTCCACTCACCGGCACCGCGAGCCGACCGGCCTGCGGCGTACGTCCGCTGGGCGACCAGGACGTTGATGGGGTGGACCCGACCAGCACGAAGCCGCTCTGCATCTGTCAGTTGCGCGACGACCTCGTCCGTCCGGCCACCCAGTTCGGGCAGCATGTCCAGACGCGTGAGCCGCGGCAGCTGTCGCATCAGTGCCGTCTGGGGCAAGCCGGTGTCGAGCAACGCGTCCCACACAGACACCTCGCCCAGTGCCTGGTCGGGCAGCATCTCCCACGAAAGCCGGTGCTCGCGCACGAGTGTGGACCAGGTCTTCGGGTCCGTTGCTTCCTGGGCGCGCACGAAGCCCTCAATAAGGGCGGGCGTGTGCTCACCGATGGAGCCCCGGACGATCCAGTCGAACACGTCCTTCATCTCGGGCACCGTGGTCTGCGGGTGCGAAAGTCGCAGCAGGTCGCGGTGCGACCAGCCCTCGCGCTGGCGGTACTTGACGACCTGGTAGGCCAGCGTGTCAGCGTCGCGCGAGGTGTACCAGGCCCCGACTGCACGGCGTAGACCGCGGCCCCAGCCGCGGAACTGCTCGACGTACTCGGCGAACAGGAACAGGTGCGTTCCGGTGCGCGCCACCTTCGGCAGCGCGGCCAGTGCCAGCTCCGAAGACTCCGGGTACGACGCAGCG
>JBAQXA010000452.1:0-2252 GCA_049299195.1 Nocardioides sp. | reverse complement strand
CACCTCCGAATGGGTGTAGCCGGATAGGAAGCTGAGCTCGATCGCCTCACGCTGGGCCGGGGTCAGGGCGGCGAGCGCGCGGCGTACGTGGAGGGCTTCGAGGTTGGCGGTCGCGGTGTCGGCGGTGACGTCGGTGGCCGGGCGCTGGGCCTGGTCATCGCCGTATGCCGTGTCGCGGCGCTGGCTCGCCTCGGCTGACCGCACCCGGTCGACCGCGCGGCGATGGGCGATGGTGAGCATCCAAGCGAGCGCGCTGCCCGACTCGGGGCGGAAGCGTGCAGCCTGCCGCCAGATCTCCAGATAGACCTCTTGGGTGACCTCCTCGGCCTGCGCGGGATCGCGCACCACGCGCAGGATCAGGCCGTGGAGCCGGGCGGAGGTGGCGTCATAGAGGTCGGCGAAGGCGGCCTCGTCGCCGCGTGCGGAGCGCTGCACACACCAGGCCAGGTCGACACCGGTCGCCGACGAACCGTCGGCGGAGTCCCCGGGCGGTGGTTCGGCCACGGCTCTCACCCTTCCTCCTCGCCAGCAGTGATCAAGCCTGTGGGGTGATGGACCCCTGAGGCTTCTTGCTGACCATTCGGAGCCCTCGGGTCAACGGATTGGCCCAGTTTTCAGCAATCGCCCTCCGGCCAACCGGGCAGGTGTGCGGAAAGATGGGGGGATGAGCGAACTGGTGCGGTATGCCGTGGCCGACGGCGTCGCCCGAATCACCCTGGACTCCCCCCACAATCGCAATGCTCTTTCGCGGCAGTTGCTCGGCGAACTCCTCGCGGCGTTGGCGCGGGCGGCGGAGGATCCGACGGCTCGCGCGGTGGTGATCGACTCCTCGGGCCGGGTCTTCTGCTCGGGCGCGGATCTCGCCGAGGCGACCGGCGACGGCATGGCGACTAGTGCCCGACAGATTGTCGCGGTGCAGCGCGCGATCGTCGCCCACCCCAAGCCGGTGGTCGCGGTGGTTGCCGGGCCGGTGCGTGCGGGCGGCCTGGGGATCGTGGCCGCCAGCGATCTTGCGCTCGTCGCCGAGGAGGCGACCTTTGCGCTCACCGAGGTCAAACTCGGCCTGGCCGCGGCCGTGATCTCCCTGACCGTGCACCACCGGATGGCACCGCGCGCGGCAGCGCTCACCACGCTCGGGGGAGCGGTCTTCGACGGACGCGCGGCGGTCGACTATGGCCTGGCCACCAGGGCGGTGCCGGCGGCTCAGTTGGACGAGGAGGTCCGGGCGCTCTGCGCCGAACTCGTGACGGGTTCGCCGCAGGGTTTGCGCGAGTCCAAGGCGTTGCTCAACCGCGATCTGCTCGCGCGCTTCGATGAGCGCGGAGCGGACGTTGCCGAGCTCAGCGCGCACCTGTTCGCCTCGCCAGAGGCGCAGGCGGCGATGGCCGCCTTCCTCGGCCGAGGCGCGGTCTAGTCACCGCTGCCTTCCGTCTCCCGCGGGGCTGATGCACATTTGAGGCCAGCCCAACCCCGCGGAAGTGTCTCCAACCCCGCGGAAGACAGTGATTTAGCCTCCTGAGGCAACCGGCGGCGGGTGTCGGCTGGTCAAGGGGTGCATGACCGCAGTGAGCGTTTCGGAGCCTTGGGGGCAAAGCGTGGACAAACGGGCCGACTTCGACGAGTTCGTGGTTGCCCGTTCGACCAGCCTGCTCCGGACGGCCTACCTGTTGACCCGTGACCACGGCCTCGCCGAAGACCTGTTGCAGACCGCGCTGACGAAGGCGTGGTTTGCGTGGGGCCGCATCGAGGAGTCACCCGAGGCCTATGTCCGGCGCATCCTCGTCAATACCTACTCCACCTGGTGGCGACGCAAGTGGCGCGGGGAGGTCGCGACTGAGACGCTCCCGGAGGGCCCAACCAACGTGGGCGAGCACGGTGGCGTCGACACCGCGGCCGATCTGTGGACCGCCATGTCGCGGCTTCCGCGACGACAGCGAGCGGTCGTCGTACTCCGCTACTTCGAGGACTGCAGCGAAGCCGACACCGCCCGGATCCTGGGCTGCAGCGCCGGCACCGTCAAGAGCCAACTGAGCAAGGCCCTGGCCAAGCTCCGCATCGACCCCGCACTCGCCGCGCTGCCAGCGGCTCAGGAGGAACTGTCATGACCAGCATCGAGGAACTCAAGGACACCCTGGCCGCTCGTGGGCAGGGCTTGCGGGACGAGCACTTGCCCGAGCGGGCTGCGGCGGTCCGTGGCCGCGTGCGCACGGTGCAGCGTCGCCGCCAAGGCGGCCTGGCGGCTGCTGTCGCGC
>JBAQXA010000451.1:0-1500 GCA_049299195.1 Nocardioides sp. | reverse complement strand
CCCGGCCCTCAGCCCGGCCCTCACCCCCGCACCCGCGATCAGCACCCGCCCCACGCCGTACCTCGCGCTCGATGTCTCGCACGCCGTGCTCCGCTATCGCCGGCTCGCCGCCGCGCTCCCGGGCACGGCGGTGCACTACGCGGTCAAGGCCAACCCACACCCCGACCTGCTCCGCGCGCTCGTCGCCGCCGGTGCCTGCTTCGACGTCGCGAGCCCCGCGGAGGTCCGGGCCTGCCTTGAGGCGGGCGCCAGCACCGACGACATGGTCTACAGCAACCCGGTCAAGAAGCGGGAGGACATCGTCGAGTCCGCCGCGCTCGGCGTGCGCCTCTTTGTGGTCGACTCCGTGGCCGAGACGATCAAGGTCGCCGATGCGGCCCCTGGAAGCGCCGTGCTCTGCCGCATCGTCACCTCGGGGTGCGGCTCGGACTGGCCGCTGAACCGCAAGTTCGGCTGCCCCGAGTCCGAAGCGATCGAGGTCCTGCTGACCGCCGCCGAGCGTGGCCTGGACGCCGCGGGGGTCAGCTTCCACGTCGGCTCGCAGCAGCGCGATCCGCAGGCCTGGGACGCCCCGATCCGCACTTCTGCCCGCATCTTCGCCACCCTCCGCCACCTCGGCCTCGGGCCGTGGCTGGTCGACCTGGGCGGTGGCTTCCCGGCCTCGCTGGAGGGCGATGCTCCGCCCCTTCCGGCGTACGCCGCCGCCATCGAGTGCGCGCTGCGCAGGCACTTCCCCCTGGGCCGCCCCCGCACGCTGATCGAGCCGGGCCGGGGCATCGTCGCCGACGCCGGCGAGGTCGTCGCGACGGTGATCGGCGTGACCGACCGGGGCGGCCAACGCTGGGTCTATGTCGACGCCGGCGTCTTCAGCGGCATGGTCGAGACGCTGGAGGAGGCGGTGCGCTATCGCCTCTCCTCCACGGCGACCGGAGCGCTCGCGCCGTGCGTGCTGGCCGGGCCCACCTGCGACAGCGCCGACGTGCTCTACGAGCGGGTGCCGGTCATGCTCCCCTGCGACCTGGCCGAGGGCGACCTCGTCTTCTTTGCCGCCGCCGGCGCCTACACCACCTGCTACTCCACGGTCGCGTTCAACGGGTTCGCGCCGATGGGTACCGAGCTGATCGGCCGCCACATCACCGATCTGGCGGTGGCCCAGTGAGGCAAATCCACTCGTGGCCGGTGCGCCGCGCGATCATCAGTCACGCCTTGGCGGCGCTGGCGATGTCGGTGCCGTGGCCGTTGCTGATCCTGCTCGTGGCCGACTCGACCCACAACGACTTCGCGACGGGTCTCACCGGTGCGGCCCGGATGCTGCCCTATGTAGTGCTGAGTTGGTATGTCGCTCGGCTGGCCGACCGGCACGCCCGCGACGCGGTCGTCCGCTTCACGCTGGTGGCTCGGCTGGTGCTGCTCGGGGGAGCCGCACTCGCCCTCGAAGTCGACGCGATCACGCTCGCCGTGGTGCTGACCACGCTGGCCGTCGCGAGCGCGACGCCGGCC
>JBAQXA010000450.1:0-2995 GCA_049299195.1 Nocardioides sp. | reverse complement strand
GTGTCGGTGCGACCGGCGCACGTGAGGCCGACCGGCAGCCGCAGCGCGGTGCCGAGAGCAGCTTCGAGCTCACCCTGCACCGTGCGGAGGCCGGGCTGAGCCGCCCACCCGTGAAAGTCGGTGCCGTCGTAGGCAACGTCGAGCCGAAGACGCACGGCGGCCTCAGCCGAGCTCGTGCCGGTACGGCGGGTCGGCACCCGGGCGCGAGACCGTCACCGCGGCCACCCTGGCGGCATAGCTGAGCACTGCACTCCAGTCGTCGGCCGAGAGTGCTGGCAGCCGGCCGCCCAGGGCGCCCCGCTCCCACAGTGCGTCCACGATCGCGGCGCCAAACGTGTCGCCGGCCCCGATCGTGTCGGCGACCTCCACCGACACCGAGGGGACGTGGCCCGCAGCGGCGGCGGTGAACCAGGAGGCACCCTCACCGCCCGCGGTCACCACCACGATGGTCGGCCCGAGGGCGATCAGGTGCCGAGCGGCCGCCGGGTGGTCGAGCTGCGGGTAGAGCGCGTCAAGATCCTCATCGGAGCACTTCACGACGTCGGCCAGGGCAGCCATCCGCTCGACCGCCGCCACCACGTCCGGGCCGGTGCCCGTGATGCTCGGCCGGGCGTTGATGTCATAGCTCACGGTGGCGCGCGCACGAAGCCCGGCGATCAGGGCGGCCACCTGGGTTGCACCAGGCTCGACGACGGCGGCAAGCGAGCTGGTGTGAATCACCCAGGGTTCGCCGAGGTCGGTGGCGGCATTGATCTGCCACTCCAGGTCGAAGACGTAGGACGCGGCACCATCGGGGCCGATGGTCGCGACCGCCGAGCTGGTGTGGTCGATGGCGGCCGGATCGGCAGCGAAACGCACGCCGTCTCGCTCGAGATGGGCGCGCACGATCGTGCCCAATCGGTCGGGGGTGAACGCCGTGACGAAGTGCACCGGGCGACCCAGGCGGGCCAGCGCCACCGCCGAGTTGGCCGCGCTGCCACCGGCGTACTCCTGGGTGACGCCGTCACGGCCGCGCACGATATCGACGAGGCTTTCTCCCACGAGGAGGGCCGTGGCTTCAGCCCGGGGATGCACGCTCACGGGCGCCATCCTGCCAGAGCGACGCGGTGACGATCCGCACCGCCGGATGGGCCGGACCACAAATGCTGAAGGCCCGCCACCCTCAGGTGACGGGCCCTTCGGCTACTGGCGCGAAACGCCAGTTCACTCGCTCTTCGCGGGCTCCTCGACGGCGGCGCCCTCGGCGTCCATCTCGGCGGCCGGATCACCCTCGGTGACCACGTCGGCCTCAGCCTCGACAACGTCGTCGGCGGTCTCCTCAGCCGGCTCCTCGACGGGAGCAGCCTTGGCCGGCGCCTCCTTCTTCTTGGCGCGCGACGGCTTCGGGTTGTAGGGCTCGGTCACCAACTCGATGACCGCCATGGGGGCGTTGTCGCCCTTGCGGGGGCCGATCTTGGTGATCCGGGTGTAGCCACCCGGCCGGTCGGCGAAGCCAGGCCCGATCTCGGTGAACAGCACGTGCACGACGCCCTTGTCCCGGATCTTCTTCAGCACCTCTCGCCGCGCAGCGATGCTCGCCGTGGTGCCGAGCGGGTGCTGCTTGGACTTGGTGATCAGCTTCTCCGCGAACGGGCGCAGGAAACGAGCCTTCGCCTCGGTCGTGGTGATGCGGCCGTGCTCAAACAGCGACGTGGCCATGTTGGACAGGATCAGCCGCTGGTGCGCAGCGCTGCCGCCAAAGCGACGGCCCTTCTTGGGAGTAGGCATGACTTCTCTCTTTCCTCCCCGGCCGTCTTAGGTACCGGGGTAGTGCGGTCGCCATGCGGCGACCGCTGCTTCTTGGGCTACTGCTTGATGGGCTTCTAGTACTGCTCGTCCTCGACGTAGCTGTCGTCGTCATCGTCGTACGCCGCCAGGGCAGCCCGCGGGTCGAAGCCCGGTGCGCTGTCCTTGAGCGAGAGACCCATTTCGACCAGCTTCGCCTTGACCTCGTCGATCGACTTCGCACCGAAGTTGCGGATGTCGAGCAGGTCCTGCTCCGAGCGACCGATGAGCTCACCCACGGTGTGGATGCCCTCGCGCTTGAGGCAGTTGTAGGAGCGGACGGTCAGCTGCAGATCCTCGACCGGCAGGGCCAGATCCGCAGCCAACTGCTCATCCACCGGCGACGGGCCAATGTCGATGCCTTCGGCTTCGACGTTGAGTTCGCGCGCCAGGCCGAACAGCTCGACCAGGGTCTTGCCGGCCGACGCAATCGCGTCCCGAGGACGCATCGACGGCTTGGTCTCCACGTCAATGACGAGGCGATCGAAGTCGGTGCGCTGCTCGACACGGGTTGCCTCGACCTTGTAGGTCACCTTGAGGACCGGGCTGTAGATCGAGTCCACTGGCATGCGGCCGATCTCGTTGTCTGCACCCTTGTTCTGCACGGCGGAGACATAGCCACGACCGCGCTCGACAACCAGCTCCATCTCCAGCTTGCCCTTGTCAGACAGCGTGGCGATCTTGAGGTCGGGGTTGTGCACCTCGACACCGGCCGGGGGCGCGATGTCGGCGGCGGTGACGTCACCGGAGCCGGACTTGCGCAGGTACATGGTGACCGGCTCGTCATGCTCGGAGGAGACGACCAGGCCCTTGAGGTTGAGGATCACCTCGGTGACGTCTTCCTTGACGCCTTCGACGGTGGAGAACTCATGCAGCACGTTGTCGACCTTGATGCTGGTGACCGAGGCCCCCGGGATCGAGGACAACAACGTACGGCGCAGCGAGTTGCCGAGCGTGTAGCCGAAACCCGGCTCCAGGGGCTCGATGACGAACCGCGAACGGAAATCGTCGACGACATCTTCCGACAAGGTCGGACGCTGGGCGATAAGCACGTATTTCTTCCTTTCCGAGCCCACCCGCTATTTGACGGGCTCGAACTAAATTCTGGCTGGCATTTCCGGCTTCCCGTTGGCTTCCGCTTCCGGGGGTCCCCGGGGGCGGAGCCCCCGGG
>JBAQXA010000449.1:0-5120 GCA_049299195.1 Nocardioides sp. | reverse complement strand
ATCCAGAGGCCCAGCAGCGGATCGGTCCGCTTGGCCATCCGGTAGGTCTCCTTGTATTGCTGGAGACGCTTGGGCTTGGCTGACTCGGTGTTGGACATGGATGCCTTCGACGATCTAGTGGGACGGGACGGAGACGCCCGCGCTCGCGCGGGAAGCCATGGCCTGACGGTACAGGCGGCCGGCTCGGTAGGAGGAACGGACGAGCGGGCCGGAGAGGACCCCGGCGAAGCCGATCTCCTCGGCCTCGGCCTGAAGCTCCACAAACTCCTCGGGACGCACCCACCTCTCCACGGGGTGGTGGCGCACCGACGGCCGGAGGTACTGCGTGATGGTCACCAACTCGCACCCCGCGGCATGCAGGTCGGCGAGCGCCTCGGAGACCTCGGCCCGGGTCTCGCCCATCCCGAGAATCAGGTTGGACTTGGTGACGAGGCCGGCTGTGCGCGCGGCCGTCAGCACGCTCAGCGAGCGCTCGTAGCGGAAGCCCGGGCGGATCCGCTTGAAGATCCGCGGCACCGTCTCGACGTTGTGCGCCAGCACCTCCGGCTCGGCGGCGAAGACTTCGGCCAGGAGGTCGGGCTCCGCGTTGAAATCCGGAACTAGGTTCTCGACGCCACAGCCCGGGTTTAGTTCGTGGATCACCCGGACCGTCTCGGCATACAGCCAGGCGCCGCCGTCGGGGAGGTCGTCGCGGGCGACCCCGGTGATCGTCGCGTAGCGCAGCCCCATCTGGCGCACGGACTCGGCCACCCGTCGCGGCTCGTCGCGATCGAGGGGCTGCGGCTTGCCGGTGTCGATCTGGCAGAAGTCGCAGCGCCGCGTGCACTGGTCGCCGCCGATGAGGAACGTGGCCTCACGGTCTTCCCAGCACTCATAAATGTTGGGGCAGCCCGCCTCTTGGCACACCGTGTGCAAGCCCTCGGACTTCACCAACTGCGTCAGCTCGCGGTAGGCCGGGCCCATCTTGGCGCGGGTCTTGATCCACTCCGGCTTTCGCTCGATCGGGGTCTGCGCGTTCCGCACCTCCAGCCGCAGGAGCTTGCGTCCGTCAGGGGCGGGAGTGGTCACAAGGCTCCATCTTACGGACTCTCGGGGACTGGGCTTTCGAGGTGCCCAAGCTTGGGGCCCGAGCCGGCTGTCTGGCTGGTTGCGCCGCTAGACGCTCAGGCTCGGGGCGATCAGCTCGATGCGCGGCCCTCGGCCCGGTTCGGGGCGGGGCTCGTAGTCGGGGGTGGGGACGTAGGGCGCCCACTCCAGCAACGCGCCGACCCGCTCGCTGACGAGCGGGATCACCTCGGCAACCGGCACCCGCCGGCCCACCTCGCGCGAGAGCGAGGTCACCGCGGCATCGGAGATGCCACAGGGCACGAACCGGTCATACCAGTCGAGATCGACGTCGCAGTTGAGTGCGAAGCCGTGCATCGTGACCCGCCGGCTCATCCGGATGCCGAGGGCGGCGATCTTGCGCTCGGGGCCGCGGTCGTCGGCGCGCAACCACACGCCACTTCGCCCCGGGATGCGTGCGGTCGTCACGCCGTACTCGCGGCAGACCTCGATGAGGGCTTCCTCAAGGCGGCGGACGTAGTCGACGACCTTGACGTGGTCGGCCGGGCGCACGATGGGGTAGCCGACGAGCTGCCCCGGTCCGTGGAAGGTGATCTTGCCGCCGCGGTCGACATCGATCACCGCTGCGCCGCCGGGGTCGAGCGGCCGTTCGTGGGGCTCGGTGCGCTTGCCAGCGGTGAAAACGGGCGGGTGCTCTAGCAACAGCATCGTGTCTGTGCGGAGGCCCGCCACCACGTCGGCATGGACCTGGCGTTGGAGCTCCCAGGCGTCTAAGTAGTCCACGGCGTCGTCGCCGATGCCGACCACTTGGACGTCAAGACCCATGGTCGAAGACTACGTCAACCGGGGTGTGGACCGAGCTCTCAGTGTGTCGGCGGCGTGCGTCATGATGACACTCATGTCGACAAAACAACGACGCTGGATCCGGCCTCTGCTCGGAGTCATCGCCTGGCTGCTGATCGCTGCGTTCTCGGGCCCGTTCTCGGGCAAGCTGGCCAGCGTCCAGGAGAACGACAATGCGGCCTACCTGCCGCGCAGCGCGGAGTCGACCAAGGTCATTGACGTGCTCACCGGCTTCCAAGAGCAGGAGACGATCCCGATCACGGTCGTCGCTCAGCGAGCCGATGGACTGACTGAGACCGATCTCGCCGAGCTCAAGGAGCTGGCCGAGACGATCCGCGGCATCGACCTGATCGCCTCAGTAGAGGAGCCCGCTCCCTCCCTCGACGGCAAGGCCGCGCAGATCGTCGTACAGAGCACATCGAGCGACGGCGAGGACGTGCTGGCGACCGTCGAGGCGATCCGCAAGGCCGTCCGCACCGCCGACGTCGCTGACCAGTCGTATGTCGGCGGCGCCGGTGGCATCCTGGCGGACTTTGTCGAGGGGTTCGGTGCGATCGACGGCATCTTGTTGCTGGTCGCTCTGGGGGTCGTCTTCGTGATCCTGCTGCTGGTCTATCGCGCGATCATCTTGCCGTTTGTCGTGCTGTTTTGTGCGGTGGTGGCGCTGGGCGCCGCGAGCGCGGTCATCTATTTCTGCGCCAAGGCCGACCTGATCACTATCACCGGCCAGAGCCAGGGGATCTTGTTCATCCTCGCGGTGGGAGCGGCCACCGACTACTCCCTGCTGCTCGTCGCCCGGTTCCGGGAGGAGCTGCGCGATCACGAGTCCAAGTACGACGCCATGCGCGCGGCATATAAGGGTGCCTTCGAGCCGATTCTCGCCTCGGGCATCACGGTCATCTTGGGGCTGCTCTGCCTGCTCGTCTCCGATCTGGCCAGCATCAGTGGGCTTGGCCCGGTCGGTGCGTTTGGCATCGCCGGCGCCATGGCGACGTCGCTGACGTTGCTGCCCCTGCTGTTGGTCCTGCTCGGGCGACAGGCGTATTGGCCGATCCGGCCGGCATACGGCTCCGAGCACACCGATACCAAGGGCCTGTGGGGCAAGCTGGCGCGCCTGATCCAGCGCAGCGCCTTCGGGGTGTGGGCGATCACGTTTTCGTCGCTGGCGGTGCTGGCGGGCCTCGGCCTGCTGCTCAACGAGGAGCCGATCCCACAGACCGATGTCTTCTTGAGCGACGTGGACTCGGTCAAGGCGCAAGAGATCATCGAGGCGCACTTTCAGTCCGACAACTCCGCCCCGCTCCAGATCGTGGTGCCCGAGGCGGCCCTCGATCGCACGCTCGCGCTGGTGAAGAGCTATCCGGGGATCTCCCAGACCGGGCCCAACGTGTTTGTCCCGGCCGTCTTCGCGCTGCCGGAGGACTTCACCGACCCCGAGTCGCCGGTCAAGATCGTCGATGGCAACGCTCTGATCTTCGCCACCCTGGGAGTGCCGGCGGACTCCTCGGCGGCCAACGACCTCGTCCATGGGTTGCGGGCTGACCTCGATGAGATCAGCCCCGACGTGCTGGTCGGCGGCGGGACGGCGATCAACCTCGACGTCCGCGACACTCTCGACCACGACCGCATGATCGTCATACCTGCGATTTTGGTGATGATCTTCATCGTCCTTGCGATCCTGCTACGGGCATTGGTGGCGCCGCTGATCCTGCTGCTGGCCAACGTGCTCTCCTTTGCGGCGACGATGGGTGTCTCGGCGCTGCTCTTTGCCACGGTCTTTGACTTCCCGGCCTCCGATCCCTCGACGGTGCTCATCGGGTTCGTCTTCCTTGTCGCTCTGGGCGTGGACTATTCGATCTTCCTGATGACCCGCGTGCGGGAGGAGGCGATCCGGCAGGGGACTCACCCCGGCATCCTCAAGGGGCTCTCCGCGACCGGGGGAGTGATCACCTCCGCGGGTGTGGTGCTGGCAGCGACCTTCGCGGCGCTGGCCGTTATCCCGTTCCTGTTCTTGGTGCAGTTGGCCTTCATCGTCGCCTTCGGTGTGTTGCTCGATGCGCTGGTCGTGCGCTCATTGCTGGTGCCGGCGCTCAGCTATGACGTCGGTCGCCTCATCTGGTGGCCCAGCAAGCTCGCGCGAGAGGTCGACCACGCGGACGCCGAGACCGAGGAAATGCTCCACCCGGAGTCTCACCCGACCAGCTGATCCAGCGGCCAGGGAGAGGCATTGAGGGGGCTTGTGGATAACTTCTGCAGGCCAGGGCACGGTCCGTCACAGTGGACGCATGCTTGCTCCACGTGCCCAACTCTCGCTGTTTGCTTTGCTCGCCTGCGCCGGCTTGCTCGGCTGGTGGCTCTCGCAGGGCCCCCTCGACGAAGCTCCTCGCTCGGCTCCTAGCGCTGCGGTGACGCTTGCGGCCGAAGAGACCGATCTCGCCCGAGCACTCGCGATCCTTCGAGCCTGGGACACCACGCGAGCGGCGGCGTACGCCGCGGGCGACAGCGCCGCGCTGAGGGCGCTCTATGCCCCCGGTTCGCGCACCGGTGCGCGCGACGTCGCCCTACTCAAGCGCTATGCCGCGCGCGGACTCCGGGTCGAGCACCTCCAGATGCAGCTCTTGCGCTTGGAGCTGGACACCTTCGAGCCGGAGCGCATCGTCATGCGGGTCACCGACCGGATCAGCGGCGCGGTCGCGGTCGGAGCGGGCGGGACCCAGGCCCTGCCTTCGGACCTGCCATCCACGCGCACAATCGAGTTCGTCCGCGCAGGGGACGGTGCCGGCAGCGCGCCGGATAGTGCCGATGAGAGCGGCGGAGAACGAGCCGCCAGCGTATGGCGCGTGCGTGAGGTGCAGGACGCACCGTGACCGCACCGCCGCAGGCCCGGCGCCATCTACCGCGCCCTTCGTGTGTCTGCCGCGCCCTTGGTGCGTCTGCCGCGCTGTTTGAACCACTCTCCCCGCGTTGGGTCGTGCCGAAAGTGACGCCAACCCCGCGGGAGACGGTACGAGGCTCGCTAGCCCCGCGGGAGACGGTGCGGGCTTGTCTGCCGCCGGCCCGGCGCCCGTCTACCGCGCCGTTGGTGTGTCTGCCGCGCTGTTTAAACCACTTTCCCCGTGTTGGGTCATGCCGAAAGTGACGCCAACCCCGCGGGAGACGGTGCGGGCTTGTCTGCCGCCGGCCCGGCGCCCGTCTACCGCGCCGTTGGTGTG
>JBAQXA010000448.1:0-2199 GCA_049299195.1 Nocardioides sp. | reverse complement strand
GCGTGGGGCTGGGGGTTGGGGAGCAAACGGTTCCGCATTCGTGCAGCGGCCGCAGTGGACCATCGTTCTCCGCCTCTTGCGGACTCTGTGCGGTCTCTGTGCGGACTGAGGGGGTGGGTCGCCACCTCAGTCCGCTGGTCAGAGCGGGTGAGCGGTGGTGAGGCGGAGGGGCCGGCCTGTAGGCCGGGTTCTGTTCCCGGGCTCCCTTGCGGGTGCCCGGTTGGCGACCATCCATCTGAGCCGACCGTTGCCGGCCGGCTTGGGCGGCCTACCCGCGAACTCGGGCGGGCAGCCCTCAAACGTTCGCGCGCCGAGCACGCTCGGCTTCTTGGCCTTGCTCCAGGTGGGGTTTACCTAGCCGATCCGGTCACCCGGACCGCTGGTGGTCTCTTACACCACCGTTTCACCCTGACCACCCGTTGCCGGGTGGCGGTCTGTTTTCTGTGGCACTGTCCCGCGGGTTACCCCGGGTGGGTGTTGCCCACCACCTTGCCCTGTGGAGCCCGGACCTTCCTCGACCGACGCCTCGCGGCGTCGTCCGCGGTCGCCCGGCCGGCCCATCCGCACCAGCGAGTCTAGGGGTTGGTCAGGACTTCCGCGCCGTCATCGGTCACGAGCAGGGTGTGCTCGAACTGTGCGCTGCGGCGGAGATCGGCGGTGACGACGGTCCACTGGTCGTCCCACATGGTCCACTCGTGGGTGCCGAGGTTGAGCATCGGCTCGATGGTGAAGGTCATGCCCGCCAGGATCGGCTCGTCGTAGCGGGGCTCGTCGTAGTGGGGGATCACCAGCCCGCTGTGGAAGTGTGTGCCGATCCCGTGGCCGGTGAAGTCGCGCACCACGCCATAGCCGAACCGCTTGGCATAGGACTCGATGACCCGTCCGATCACGCTGATCGTGCGGCCCGGGCGCACCGCCTTGATGGCGCGGTCGAGGCTCTCGCGGGTGCGCTCGACGAGAAGCCGGGACTCCTCATCGACGTCTCCGGCGAAGAACGTCGCATTGGTGTCGCCGTGGACCCCTCCGATATAGGCCGTGATGTCGATGTTGACGATGTCGCCGTCCTCGACCACCCGGCTGTCGGGGATGCCGTGGCAGATCACCTCGTTGACGCTGGAGCACAACGACTTGGGGAACCCCCGATAACCCAGGGTCGAGGGATAAGCGCCGTGATCGCACAAGAACTCGTGGCCGATCCGATCGAGCTCATCGGTGGTGATGCCGGGAGCCACGTGGCTGCCGACCAGTTCGCGCGCCTGCGCGGCCAGGCGGCCCGCATGACGCATCCGCTCGATGGTCTCGGCGTCCTTGACCTCGCTGCCGGTAAACCGCTCAGGCGCCGGGCGGTCGACGTATTCCGGCCGCACGATGTGCTGGGGCACGGGTCGCCGCGGCGAGATCGTGCCGGCTGAGATCGGCTTAGCCTTGCCGGGGGCAGTCGCGCTCACGCCCGTGAGTGTATGCCGCCGCGGCCGCAGGCAGCCCCCGGCCCGCGACCCGCGGGGTAGGTTGGCCGCCATGGCTGGCTTTTGGTTCTGCACCAAACATCATGCGGTCGAGAACGGTCCCGACATGTGCCCGGTGATCGACCGACTCGGGCCCTACGACTCCCAGGCCGATGCCGAACGCGCGCTCGACAAGGCCCGCGAGCGCAACGAGGCGTGGGACAACGACCCGAACTGGACCGACTGACCAGAGTTCGCGCCGCGACCCACGCTCGCGCGGCTACTTCTTCTTGGCCTTGCCGGACGACTTCGAGGCTGGCTTGCCCTTGGCCTTGCTGGCGGAGCTGGCCTTGGCGCCACTCTTGCCCTTCGGTGCCGCCTTGGAGCCGGCCTTGGACCCCGCCTTGGAGCCGGCCTTCGCACCAGCCTTCGCACCGGACTTCGCGCCAGCCTTCGCCTTGCCGGTCGCCTTCTTCACGATCTGTTGCCCGGCCTCGGCCTGCTTCATGGCCTGCGTGACCACGTCGTGGGCGGTCTTGGCGGCGAGCTTCTGGGCCCGGTCGACGAGCTTGCCCGACTCCGCCAACCCCTTCTTGCTATAGGCCTTGGCGGTGTCCAACGCGACCACTTGGGCGACCGCCTTGGCAACCCGCTCGGCGACGTCTCGGGCGACCTTCTGCGCGGTCTTCTGGGCGGCCTTTTGAGCCGCCTTGCGCGCGGCGCGCTCGGCGGCCATGACCGCCTGAGCCTGCTC
>JBAQXA010000447.1:0-3823 GCA_049299195.1 Nocardioides sp. | reverse complement strand
ACGCTGCGCCCGCCGCGGCAACCGACACCCCTGCCGCCGCGAGCGCAACGGCGGCTCCGGCCGTTGGCCCCGATGGCAAGAAGCTGCTGCCCGATCTCTCCGATGACCAGTTCGAGGCCGATGTCGCCGTCGACCCGACGATCAAGGAGGACGAACAGCAGGCCTTCGTCGTCTCCGACGCCGATGACACCGGTGAGCCCGAGCAGCAGGTCATGGTCGCGGGCGCGACCGCCGACCCGGTCAAGGACTACCTCAAGCAAATCGGCAAGGTGCCGCTGCTCAACGCCGAGATGGAGGTCGAGCTCGCGAAGCGGATCGAGGCCGGTCTCTTCAGCGAAGAGAAGCTCGGCAAGACCGCCAAGCTGAGCGTCAAGCTCAGCGAGGAGCTCGGCTGGATCGCCGAGGACGGCCGCCGCGCCAAGAACCACCTGCTCGAGGCCAACCTGCGACTCGTCGTGAGCCTGGCCAAGCGTTACACCGGTCGCGGCATGCTGTTCTTGGACCTGATCCAAGAAGGCAACCTGGGCCTGATCCGTGCGGTCGAGAAGTTCGACTACACCAAGGGTTACAAGTTCTCGACCTACGCCACCTGGTGGATCCGTCAGGCGATCACTCGGGCCATGGCCGATCAGGCGCGCACCATCCGGATCCCCGTGCACATGGTCGAAGTGATCAACAAGCTGGCGCGTGTCCAGCGGCAGATGCTGCAGGACCTCGGTCGCGAGCCCACCCCCGAAGAGTTGGCTCACGAGCTCGACATGACCCCCGAAAAGGTCATCGAGGTGCAGAAGTACGGCCGCGAGCCGATCTCGCTGCACACCCCGCTCGGTGAAGACGGCGATTCGGAGTTCGGTGACCTGATCGAAGACTCCGAGGCCATCGTCCCGGCCGACGCGGTCTCCTTCACGCTGCTCCAAGAGCAGTTGCACGCCGTCTTGGACACGCTGTCCGAGCGCGAAGCCGGTGTCGTGAGCATGCGGTTCGGGTTGACCGATGGACAGCCGAAGACCCTGGATGAGATCGGCAAGGTCTACGGCGTCACCCGCGAGCGGATTCGTCAGATCGAGTCCAAGACGATGTCGAAGCTGCGGCACCCGTCGCGCTCGCAGGTCCTGCGCGACTACCTCGACTGATAGTCGCGCGCGCCCGAGCAGCGCCACTGACGAGCGCCCGCAGCAGCGCTACTGACGAGCGCCACCGACGAGGGGCGTTAGCCGACCGCGACGAGCGCGACCGCCACGCCGCAAAGCGCTAACCCCACGGCGCGCAGGCCATGGATGCGCTCGCGCAGGACGACGGCTGCGAGCAGCACCGTGAAGCCGGGATACAGCGAGGACAGCACGGCTGCCGTGGACAGGTAGCCACGCTGGGTGGCGGCCAGGAAGCTCACCATCGCGATCGCTACGAGGACCCCCGTGAGGGCCGCCTGCCAGGAGGCTCCGTCACGCGGCAACCAAGACTGTCCGATGGCGATCGCCACGACCACGACGATGACCGCCGCGACCGCCTCGCTCACCACCACGGGCAGCCACCCGGAGCCATCGGGGATCTGTCCGAGGAAGGCGAAGAGGAGTCCGAAACTGACCCCGGCCATCAGCCCGTCATTAAACCCGGTGCGTCCTGAGGCTTCGGTGTCCGCGGGCTCCTGAGCCACGAACCAGATCCCAGGGATGGCGGCCGCCACTCCCAGCCAGGCCAGCATGCTGGGGCGTTCGCCCAGGGCGACACCGATCGCAATGGGGACGAGGGCGGCCAGCGCCCCGGAGACCGGCGCGACGACACCCATGCGGCCGGTCGCGAGGCCCCGGTAGAGGAAGACAGTGCCGATGCCATTGGCGAGCCCGGCGAGAGCGCTCCAGCCGAAGGCGGTCGACGTCGGGGTCACCGGGTTGACCAGGTGGAACCCCATGACCACGACGCACGCGACAATCTGCATCACAAAGGTCACTGCCCAGACCGGAGCGCGGCGGGAGAGTAGCCCGCCCCAGAAGTCGGCGACTCCGAAGGCGACGGCGGACAAGAGCGCGAGAGCGATAGCCATCAGGTGATGCTCACGCCGACGATCCACACGGCGGTGGCGAGCACGGCGGACGTGAGTTCGATGGCGATGCTGGTCAGCACGGCCTTGACGGCCGAGATCGTCGAGGGCCAGGCGGCCGCCTGACCGACACGCATGTGCTCGGCCAGATAGATCCCGAGGAGGAAGCCCACAAACAGGCCGAGCACCGGGATGACGAAGAAGCCGATGACCCCGAGCAGCGCGCCGATGAGGAGGGAGCGCCGCGGCACGCCGGCATCACGCATGCGGCGTCCGGGTACGACGTACTTGATGACCTGGCCCGCGACGAGGAAGAGGGCGGCAATCGCCGCGACCGTCCAGGCCGTTGACCCGCCGGTCTCCCACGCCCAGACCACGATGGCGACCAGGATCAGCAGGCCGCCGGGGAGGACAGGGATGAGCATGCCGGTCAGGCCGATCGCGATGGCGACGGCTACGCCGATCTCCAGCAGGTTCATGGGGTTCCTTCGGCGGACAAGAAGCGACCCCGAGCCAAGAGGCCCGGGGTCGGCAGTCTAGGGCGGCCCGTGATCAGCGTTCGCTGTCCGGGGCGCTGGAGCGGGCACGATCGAGTCGGTGGGACTCATCGACCACATTGAGTGCGACCTGGCGAAGCGCTTCGGCGTGCATCTTTCCGTGGTGGCTGCAGAACAGCAGGACGCCGCCGCCCGGCATCTCGGCCCGGAGGAACGCTTGCGCGCCGCAACGGTCGCAACGATCGGCCGCACTCAAGGCGGACGTGTCGGGAGCAATTGCAGTGGTCACTGATTTCCTCGTTTCTGTCTCGGTCACCGTCACCAACGTAACCCCCGGCTGGTTGATTCCCGCGGGTTTTCTCATACTTCGTCGCACGTACACCACCGGATTGCTCGAATCTGCGCGTTCAACCTCGGTAGGAGACACCGTAGCCCTCCGCCGTGCCGGGCGTGGCACAGGCGTGGCTGCGCGGACTCTCGGCGTGTCGCAGGTAGGGTCGGATTCGGCCTTAGAAGAGCCCGAATTTGCCCTCACACCGCCCACCCGCATCGGCCCTCATCAGACAAGGAAGCGCGTGCCCCCACCACCGGACCCCGGCTACAACGCGGAGCATTTGCTTGTCCTGGAGGGCCTTGAAGCGGTGCGCAAGCGCCCGGGCATGTACATCGGCTCCACCGACACCCGCGGCCTCATGCACTGCCTCTGGGAGATCATCGACAACGGTGTCGACGAGGCTCTGGCCGGGGCGGCCAAGCGGGTTGAGGTGAGCCTGCATCGCGACGGGTCCGCCGAGGTCTACGACGACGGGCGCGGCATTCCAACCGATGTCGAACCCAAGACCAAACTCAGCGGTGTCGAGGTTGTGGCGACCAAACTCCACGCGGGCGGCAAGTTCGGTGGCGGCTCCTATACCGCGACCGGCGGCCTGCACGGAGTGGGCCTGTCGGTGGTCAACGCGCTGAGCGCGCGGATGGACATCGACGTCGACAGATCGCCGGCCACCCAAGGGATGAGCTTCCGGCGGGGAGCCGCCGGTGTCTTCGACAGCGAAGGGCCGCAGGCCGACTTCAGCGCCAAGTCAGGTCTCTCCCGCAAGGGTGGCCGGGTGGGACGGGGCCGCTCGGGGACCAGGATCCGGTTCTGGCCCGACCGGCAGATCTTCACCAAGGACGCGACCTTCGTCTTCGAGGAGTTGATCGCGCGGGCGCGCCAGACGTCGTTTATCGTCCCCGGGCTCGAACTCGTGATCCGTGACCTTCGGGGGGATTCGCCCGCGGAGGAGAAGTT
>JBAQXA010000446.1:0-7596 GCA_049299195.1 Nocardioides sp. | reverse complement strand
CTCCTCGCCCGCCCAGCGTCGCTCCTGCTCCGCAACGCGGTCCTCCAGCGCGCTGCGGCCGGCGATCACCCGGGACTGCGGAGAACCCCACGCACCGACCTGTGCACCCCGCGGTCGCGTGGCAAAGTACGCCGCCACTTCGTCCTCGGCGACCAACGCGACGGCGCCCTCGATCCGCACCTGACGCTGCAGCGGGTGCCACGGGAACACGAGCGCGGCCTCCGCGCGGCCGGCCAACTCGCGGCCCTTGCGGGACTCGTGGTTGGTGAAGAACGTGAAGCCGCGCTCGTCAAAGTCCTTGAGCAGCACCATCCGGGCCGAGGGCTTCCCTGAGGCGTCGGCGGTCGCGAGCACCATGGCATTGGGCTCGTGGAGGCCCGCGGCGACCGAGTCGGCGAGCCACCGGGCGAAGAGTTCGAGCGGGTCAGCGGTGAGGTCGGTCTCGCTCAAGCCACCCAAGCCGTAGTCGATCCGCAGCGCGGCGAGGTCGGAGGCGTTGGAGTCCATTTCCACGGCCGGTCAGCCCAACTCGGCGAAGCCGCGCGCGTGGGTGCCCGAGTCGTCGAGGTGGTCGCCCAAGCGCGCCAGCGCGGCGCCCACCTTGGTCAGCGTGTCGGCGATCGTCTCGAGGCCGTCGGCGAGATCGCCCAGCCGCGAGGTCGTCTCCCCCATCTCCTCCGCCGCTCCCGCCAACCGGCTCGCCGGACCGTCCATCAGCGGCACGCGGGCGGCGGCCTCCGCCGCGTCGGCGATCTTGGCGACGCCCTTGCCGAGGGCGGTCGCGATGTCGGCCACGGCTTCGGCGGTGTCGTCGAGGGTGCCGCGCACACCGGCCATGCCGTCGGCGCCAACAAGCGCGACGGAGGCCGACCGGGCCTGTTCACCAGCGCCACTGAGCGCGTCGGCAAGCTGGGCGAGGAAGCCCGGCAGCTTGCCCAGGCTCTCCAGCGCAGCGCGGTTCTTGGTGACGAGCGCGATCAGGTCCCCGAGCTGCCCGGCCTGCTCACCACCCAGGCTGTCATCGAGCTTGCCCAGCAGATCGCCAAAGTCCATGGGGGCACCTTATGCGAACCGTCCCGCGGGTCGCACCGGCCTTGGAAGCCCTGCGGGAGCGGCGGCGACGTGACCCAGGCCACATGGCGGGGTCTCCGGCATACGGCACAATGTGGGGGATACCCCACCCTCCTCGAAGGAGTGCTTTCTATGACCGAGGTCCACCACGGACTCGAAGGCATCGTCGCGTTTGAAACCGAGATCGCCGAGCCGGACAAAGAAGGCTCAGCCCTTCGCTACCGCGGCGTCGACATCGAGGAACTCGTCGGCCGGGTGCCCTTCGAGAAGATCTGGGGCCTCCTCGTCGACGGCACCTACGACCCCGGCCTCCCGCCCGCCGAGCCCTACAACATCGCCATCCACACCGGCGATGTCCGGGCCGATGTGCAGGCCAGCGTCGCCATGCTGGCCCCGATGCTCGGCATGGGCCAGACCTATGACATCTCCGATGAGCAGGCGCGGCTCGACCTCTCCCGCGTCGCCGTCATGGTCTTGTCGTACGCCGCTCAGGCAGCGCGTGGGCTCGGACGGCCCGTCGTCCCGCAGAGCGAGGTCGACCAAGGGCACACGCTGGCCGAGCGCTTCCTGATCCGCTGGCGCGGCGAAGCCGACCCCAAGCACGTCAAGGCCATCGACGCCTACTGGTCCTCGGCCGCCGAGCACGGCATGAACGCCTCGACCTTTACCGCCCGCGTGATCACCTCAACCGGCGCCGATGTCGCGGCCGCCTTCTCCGGGGCGATCGGCGCGATGAGCGGCCCGCTCCACGGCGGCGCCCCCTCGCGCGTGCTCGGCATGATCGAAGACGTCGAGCAGAGCGGCGATGCCCGCGCCTACGTCAAGTCGCTGTTGGACAACGGCGAGCGACTGATGGGCTTCGGTCACCGGGTCTACCGAGCCGAAGATCCCCGCGCCCGCGTGCTGCGGCGCACGGCGCGCGAACTGGACGCCCCGCGCTATGAGGTCGCCGAAGCCTTGGAGCAGGCCGCCCTGGCCGAGCTGCGCGAGCGGCGCCCCGATCGCGTGCTCGAGACCAACGTGGAGTTCTGGGCCGCCATCGTGCTCGACTTCGCCGAGGTGCCGGCACCCATGTTCACCTCGATGTTCACCTGCGCCCGCACGGGCGGTTGGTCGGCCCACATCCTGGAGCAGAAGCGCAAGGGCCGCCTGATCCGCCCGTCCGCCGTCTACTCCGGGCCCGCGAGCCGCCCGGCCGATTCGGTCGCCGGCTGGAATCCCGACTGGCGCTGACCCGCCGGGCCCTAGCGGCCGTCGACTTCCACCTGATGGGCACAGGGACGTTGACATGTGACTAAATAGTCACATAATGATGAGGTGCAAGACGATGTCTTCAAGGCCCTCGCCGACCCCACTCGCCGCGCGATCTTGGACCTGCTCTTTGTCCGCGACGGGCAGTCCGTTGGCGAGGTGTGCGGGGAGTTGGCCGATCAGATGAGTCGCTTCGGCGTGATGAAGCACCTGGCGGTCTTGGAAGAGGCCAACCTGATCACTACGCAACGACAGGGCCGCACCAAGCTGCTCTATCTCAACCCGGTGCCGATCGAGCAGATCGCCGACCGCTGGATCGCGAAGTATGCCGCGCGCTTCTCCTCGGCTCTGGTCGAGTTGAAGACCTCGCTCGAGGCACCCAACCGACCTCCCGCCGCCACGAAAGGATGACCATGGCCATCACCGCACACGTCTACCAGATCTACATCAACGCCGAGCCCGACCAGGTGTGGGCCGCGATCACGGACTCCGACTGGACCGAGCGCTACTTCCACTCCACGCGCTTCGTCGAGCCTCCGGTCGCCGGGCAGGGCTACCGCACGGTCGTGGTGACCCCTGAGGGTGAGCGTGACGCCGTGTCCGGCGAGGTGCGCGAGATGACGCCGCCGACCGCCACCACTCCGGGGCGCTTCGTGGTGACCTGGCGGACACTGTATGACGCCGCGCTCGCCGCGGAGCCGCCCAGTGAGGTCACCTGGACCGTGGAGCGCGCGGGGGACGGCCTCACCCGGGTGCGGCTCGTCCACGGCGACCTTGCCTTCAGCCCGCTCACGTGGGCCAACGTCAAGGACGGCTGGGTCTGGATCCTCGACGCGATGAAGACCCTGTTGGAGACCGGCCGGGCGCTGCCGGAGGTCGTCAGCGACGGGGCCGCCATCGGCGCTGGCGCCGGTGAGGGGGCGGAAGGCTCCCCCGACTGGCATCGACGGCAGGGAGTCACGGCCAACAACGCGGCCATGGAACTGCTCGCGCTCCCACCGGGGGAACGCGACGACGAGGAACTGCTCCGCACGGCGTATGCCGCGGCGTACCACTGGACGCGCGCAGCGCGGAAGACTCCGGCCAACGGCGCCCGCGGCGACTACCTGCTGGCCAAGGCGCTACTCGCCGCCGGTCAACCCGAGCGCGCACTCACCAACGCCGACCGCTGCTTGGCCGCCTGCCAGGCCCACAACCTCGCCGACTTCGACCTCGCCTACGCCCATGAGGCACGGGCCCGAGCCCTGGCCGCCTTGGGCAAAGACCCCGAGTCACACCAGGCGTGGCGACAGGCACTCGCCGTCACCGTGGCCGACCCCGAGGACCGCGCGATCGTCGAGCAAGACTTCGCCGACGCTCCCGCCGAGGTGCGCTGAGCGCTCCCGACCCTCGGGCGGCTACAAGCACCCCGGCCCCGCGCCTAACGAGAAAGGGGGTGTCCGCCCCAACCGGGACGGACACCCCCTCAACTCGTGGTGTGACTACTGCTGGCCAACCTTCGGCGGGTCGGTGTGCTGACCCGGAGCGCCGACGCCGGCACCGATGACGGCGAACAGCACCGCGTGGGCCGCGCTGGCCCCATCGACCGAGACGCCCAGGCGAGCCTGGTAGAACGCATCGGCGCCACCCTTGGTCGACGTCGCCGTGACCTGCACCGTGGCCGAGGCCCCAGGCGCCAACGTCACACCGGCTGCCGGCACCGAGAAGGTGACCGCGTCGGCCGCGTCATCGCCCACCGTGAGCTTGTAGGTGTGCGTCGCGGAGGTGGTGTTGGTCAGCGTCACCGACTTGGTGATCGCCTTGCCCGAACCCGAGGGGATCGAACCCCACGAGAGGCTCACCGGCGAGAGCGTGACCTTCGCCCCGGCCGCGGCCAGGGTGTCGGCCAGGCCGGATCCGACGATCATGGCGTCGTTGGTGACGACCTCGGAGATCGGATCGCGCAGCAGGCCCTCTTGGGAGGTGTTAACCACTGCCGAGCGGATCTGCTCCGCCGACCAGCCGGGGTGGACGCCCTTGACGAACGCCGCGATACCCGCGAGGTGAGGCGTCGCCATCGACGTACCGCCGAAGAAGGCCCAGCACGGCGGCTGGCTGCATGCCCACGCAGGCTGCGAGGACAGCACGTCGGCGCCCGGGGCGACAACGTCGGGCTTGGCCAGCATCGAGCCGGGAACCGGGCCCTGGCTGGAGAACCCGGCCATCAAGTGCGTGCGAGTCGGGAACGTCTTGTAGACCCCGGTCGCGTGCAGCGTCGCTGGCTGGCCGTTGAGGGCCTTAAGCGCCTGACCCGTGGACAGGGTCACCATGACGCCGGGGATCGCAGAGGTGACGCCGCTGTTGGCCATGGCCAACAGCCCCTCCTCGCGGTTGACCACGATCATCGCGACCGCGCCAGCGGCCTCGACGTTGGTCATCTTCTCGCCGAAGGTGCAGGTGCCGCGGCCGATCACGCCGATCTTGCCGGTCAGGTCGGGCAGCGCCATACCGTTGCACGCCTCGCTGAGCTTGTGCACCTCCGCCGTAGCGGGGTCCTCCACGACGGCGAGTGATGCGGTCAGATCCGCGGTCAAGGGTGCGAACTCGCCGACCGTCATGTCGTAGTCGGCGCCACCGGCCGTGACCTGGTTGACCACGTTGTGGCCGACGGTGCTCGCACCGGCGGTCAAGCCACGCTGGGCAGCACCCGGGTAGTGCACGGTCCAGTAGCCCGGGCCTTCATTGCCTGCCGCGACGGCGACGACCATGTTGGCCTCGTCGAGGTTGTTGACCGCGTTGACGGTGAGCTGCGAGCCGGACTGCATCGAGCCGCCGAGGCTCATATTGATGACGTCCATCCCGTCCTTGTAGGCGTCTTGCATGCCCTGCAGGATGTCTTCGGAGCGACCGCTGCCGCCCGTGCCGACCAGCACCTTGTAGGCACCGAGCTGGGCCTTGGGGGCCACGCCGGAGGGGGCATAGGGGATGGCCGCGCCATCCAGGCTCGCGGGCGTCTGGTAGTTGCACGCCACGGTGCCGGCGACGTGAGTGCCGTGGCCGTTGATGTCGGCATTGTCTTCGCCGACCTTCTTCAGCGTGTTGCCGTAGATGCGCGCGACGATGACCTTGTTGTTGGTGTAGCGCTTGTCGCCCAGCTGCGTGGTGGCCGGGTAGCCGGTGTCATCGAAGCAGGGGTGGCTGATATCGATGCCCGTGTCGAGGATGCCGACCTTGACGCCGAGGCCGGCGTTGGCCGGGCCGTTGTGGGCCTCCCAGGCCTCAACGGCCTTGACGAGGGTCAGATCGGGATCTTCGGCGAGAGCGCTGAAGATCGCCTGCGGCTCGACATAGGTCACGCCTGGGCCGGTGCGCAGCAGGTCGAGCTTGGTGCCGTTGAGCTTGACGGCGACCGCATTGACGGCGAGGTCGAACTCCTTGGTGACCTGCGTCTTGGGGGCGACCTTCTGCAGCCAGCTCTTGAACGCATTGCGCTCAGCGGTGAGTCGAGCCTGCTCGGACTTGACCGTCGAGTTGGAGAAGTTGATCTTCTTCCCCTTCACCGGCTTGGTGCGGGGGGAGGTGGACAGTGGGGCGCCGGTGAGCTGCACCAGCGCGTAGCCGTTGTCGATCTGGGCTTTGGCCTGACCCCAAGGCTGGGCGTCAGGGGCGGGGGAAGCGGCCGCGCTGACGGCGAGCGCCAGCGTGATTGCCGAAGCGCTGACCAAAACAAGGCCGCGCTGCATCGAACCGAACATGTGGATTTTTCCTTCTCTACGGGCGAATAGAGCTGGCTGATCTTAGGCCCGATCAGCGAGGAACAACACCATTTCCGGACTTTTGCCAAGGCCCCGAACGATTTTGCCGTGAGCGAACGGAGCTAGTTCTTCGTCGATATCGCGCCCATGCTGGCCGAATGCGGATCTTGCTCCTGGGTGGCACCCACTTCGTGGGCCGCGCGATCGCGGCGTACGCCGTGGCCAGCGGTCATCAGGTCACGGCGCTCAATCGAGGCCATTCCGAGGCTCCCCCAGGCGTGCGGACCCTTATCGCCGACCGCCTCGACCGCGCTTCGATGGAGGCCGCCCTGTCCGACGAGGGTGACTGGGACCAGGTCATCGACACCTGGTCGCTCGCTCCAGCGGCCGTGGCCGATGCCTGCTCACTGGTGGCTGGCCGGGCCGGCCACTACAGCTATGTCTCCAGCCGATCGGTCTATACCTGGCCGATCGCCTCGGGAGCCAACGAGTCCGCCGAGGTGGTCGCTGGTGACCCCGACGCGAGCAGCGAGGGTGACTATGCGGCCGACAAGCGCGGCGGCGAACTAGCAGTGTTGCGCGCCTTCCCCGAGCACCACTTGCTCGCCCGGGCCGGGATGATCCTGGGCCCCGACGAAAACATCGGTCGGCTCCCCTACTGGCTCTCCCGGTATGCCGAGGGGCCGGTCGTGTTGGCGCCGGGCACCCCCGATCGGCCGCTGCAGTTCATCGACGCCCGCGATCTCGCGGCGTGGGTGGTCGACGCCCCCAGCCGCGGCGTGCGCGGGATCTTCGACACGGTGTCGCGACCTGGGCACACCACGATGGGCGAGCTGCTCGCGGCGTGTGCTGAGGTCGCCGGCTCCACGGCGCACACAGAGTGGGTAAAGGAGGCGTGGCTGACCGACCGGGAGATCACGGGCTGGGTCGACCTGCCGATCTGGGCGCCGGTCGACTCCGAGATCGACTCGCTGCATGACGGGGACACCTCCGCCGCCCACGCGGCCGGGTTGGTCTGTCGGCCTGCGGCCGAGACAGTGGCGGACACCTGGGAGTGGGTCCGCCAGCTCTCCGAGACCCCCCGGCGAGACGCCTATCTGAGTCGTCAGCGCGAGGAGGAATTGCTCGCCGAGTGGAGCGTCTTGCCGAGGTAGACCGTGTGCGGCTCCTGGGCATAGAAGCCGAAGCGCACCGTGTCGGCGTAGCCGTTGCTGCGATAGAACTCCTCGGCCCCGATCTGGGGTCTGCCGGTCTCCAGGATCATGACGTCGGCGCCCGCCGCGGCGGCGGACTCCTCCAGCCCCTGCAGGACGAAGCGCGCCAGGCCGGTCCGCCGCCGCTCTGCTACGACGAACATCCGCTTGATCTCGGCGGGACGCTTCCCGCCCGGAGCCTCGACGTCGGGGCGAAACCGCCAGCCGCCCATCGCGACCGGCGACCCCGCGGCATACGCGACCAGGAAGGAGCCGGCGGGCGGGTCGAACTCGCCGACCTCCATCGGTGTCTCGTCCTTGCCACCGTAGATGCGGATGTACTCCGC
>JBAQXA010000445.1:0-1895 GCA_049299195.1 Nocardioides sp. | reverse complement strand
CGCGGCTTCAGGTGGACGCGAAGTTCGTGCTTGTGCGGCTTGCGGAACTCGGCCCGGCGGCCGTTGACGCGCACCTCGGTGACCTTGAGGAGCAGGTCGAGATTGAGCGACTTCAGTGCCCGCGTCGCGCGCAGCTTGACCAGCGTGTTGCCCTCGATCACCGACTTCGCCGGCGCATAACGCACCTTGATGCCGTAGCGCAGCACGTCGTAGCCCCCGTTGCCATCGAGGGGGAAGTAGGGATCGCCGATGCCATCGGAGCCGCGGACCGGCTTGGCCACGGCGCTCGTCGGGACGGCGGCGACCAAGCCGAGCGCAACCAGAGTTGCGGTGAGCAGTCCTACGAGCCGGGCCAGCCTCCGGCTGGTGCGGTGTGCGGGCGTGGGGTGAGATGGCGTCGAGATCACCCGGCCGACCCTAGCCGCCGCAACCAACCGGAGCACAAATTCGCTTGCCGGGAGTGGGCGAACCTATGACAATGTCGATCGGCAGGTCCGCCCGCCGCATCGAAGGACCGAGGGAGAGGAGTGAGTCATGGCCCGTCTTGTCGTCATGCCCTGCCACCCCCTCTCACTCCTGGAGTTCGCTTGTCTTCCTTTGACCCACCGGGCGGTCTAGAGCCTCCGCTCGACCCCCGCTTCACCTTCGACTTCGTTGCCTACGACGAGCCTGGAGATCCCAACCAGCGCTGGACGACCTGGCACTCGGTCGAACCGCTGTGTCGTGGCCCCGAACCACGACCCGATTGGGTCGTCACCTCGCAGGGGGCGCTCGACACCGAACTCGGGGTGCTCAAGACCGGCAAGGAAGCCGAAGTCTTCTTGCTGCATCGAGGCGAGCCCGATGCCGAGGGCGTCGTCATGGCCGCCAAGCGGTATCGGGGGGCGGAGCACTCCGATTTCCATCGCTCGGCCTCCTACACCGAGGGCCGCCGGACGAGGCGAAGCCGCGACGGCCGCGCGATCGCCAAGAAGACGGAGTACGGCCGGGCCATCGCTGCGGGTCAGTGGGCGGCAGCGGAGTGGGAGGCGTTGAAGTCGCTGTGGCTGGCCGGTGTGCCGGTGCCCTACCCCGTGCAGATCGACGGCACTGAGATCCTGCTGGAACTGATCACCGACACCGACGGCGATCCCGCGCCGCGGCTGGCGCAGACGCGACCGGGTCCCGCCCTCCTCGCCGACTACTTCGACCAACTGCGCAACGCCATGGTCGCGCTCACCATGGCCGGCTGGGCACACGGCGACCTATCCCCCTACAACATCCTCGCGACGGGGCAACGCGTGGTGATCATCGACTTGCCTCAAGTGATCGACCTGGCGGCCAACCCGGCCGGGCTGGACTTCCTGCAGCGAGACTGCGCCAACGTCTGCCGGTGGTTCGTTGCGCGCGGCCACGAGGTCGATGAGCAAGCGCTGTTCGCCGATCTCCTGGGTTATGCGCTGTGAACGACGACCTGCCGACCGGTGCTCGTTAGGGTGACTCGGTGAAGCGCTCGCGGGGTCGGCTGGTTGACCTCAACTCCCCGGCCGATCTCGAGCTTCGCATCGCCGCGGGAGCCGCCGCGATCTCGGGTTGGCATTTCCTCAGCCTGGACCTTGCCCCCTACGGCGGGTGGCTGCGGCGGGTCGAGGTGGGGGGCGCCTTGTTCCTCGGTTGCCGGTTCGGCCCCGGCGACGAGGAGTCGGTGCGCGCCCGCGGAGCGATGGTCTTCCCGCAGCTTCCCGGGACGCCCGTCGACAGCTACCGCACGGGTCTCTACACCGCAGACGAGCTCTATGGACACGGCGCGTATGCCGACTCTCTCGACGCCCGCGCCTACGGCTGGGCACACCGCCCGCCCGCACGAGAGGCAACGCTGGCTCGGGCCCTCCACGACCACTCCATCGACGCGGCGT
>JBAQXA010000444.1:0-10624 GCA_049299195.1 Nocardioides sp. | reverse complement strand
GCACCGGGCCGCGCTGGTCCAGCGTGCGCTCGGTCGCTCCGACGGGGTGATGGGAGTGATCGTTGCCGATGGCACGCAAGCGCCGTGGCGAGAGGAGACCTTCGATCGGATCCTGGTCGACGCTCCGTGCACCGGCTTGGGCGCCCTGCGTCGGCGGCCCGAGTCGCGCTGGACACGCTCCGAGGAGAGTCTGGACGAACTCGTGCCCCTTCAGGTCGCGCTCCTCGATCAGGCCCTGACGACGGTTCGACCGGGTGGCGTCGTGCTCTACGCCACGTGCTCTCCCGTGCTCGCTGAGACCATGGGCGTGGTCCAGGAGGTCCTGCGCAAGCGCACGGACGCGCACCTGGAGGATGTCGAACCCCTGCTCAAGGAGGTCTGCAACCGCGCGGGACCGCTGCAGGGGACCGTCCAACTCTGGCCACACCGCCACGGCACCGACGCGATGTTCTTGGCGCTGCTGCGCCGCACACCCCAGTAGTCGCCCGCAGGCGCCGCTAAGCCGGGCCGCCCCCACTGGGATCGCGCTACGGTTCAGCGGTGGCCGCCCCAACTGGATCTCCCGCCGTCGAGATCGACGTCGACGACCGGACGGTCCGCATCTCCAACCCCGATCGGGTCTACTTCCCCGACTCGGGGGCGACCAAGCTCGACCTGGTTGAGTACTACCTCGCCGTCGGGCCGGGGATCGTCAATGCCCTGTGGGAGCGGCCGTGCATGCTGCACCGGTTCCCGACCGGCATCGCGGGGGAGAAGGTCCACCAGAAGCGCTTGCCTCGGGGGGCGCCGCCCTGGGTGGAGACCGTCGAGCTCTACTTCCCCCGCTGGAAGCGCACCGCCGACGAGCTGTGTGTCACCGAGTTGGCCAGCGTGATCTGGGCGGTGCAGATGTCGACGGTCGAGTTCCACCCGTGGAACAGCAGGCGTGGGGCGACTGAGCTGCCCGACGAGTGGCGCATCGACCTGGACCCCGGCCCGGAGTGCGACTTCGCGACCGTGCAGCGGGTGGCGACGGTTGCCCACGAGGTGCTCGATGAGCTGGGTGCCGTGGGCTTCCCGAAGACGAGCGGCGGCAAGGGTGTCCACATCTATGTCCGGATCGGCGCCGACCATGACTTCACCGATCTCCGCCGGGCGGCACACGCGTTTGCCCGCGAGGTCGAACGCCGCAGCCCGCGCGACGTCACCACCGCCTGGTGGCGCAAGGACCGGGACCCGGCGGCGCTCTTCATCGACTACAACCAGAACGCGCGCGACCACACGATCGCGTCGGCGTACTCCGTGCGCGGCGTGCCGGACGCTCGGGTCTCCACGCCCGTCGCCTGGGACGAGCTAGACGAGGTGGACCCGCGCGACTTCACGATCTTCACCGTCCCGGAGCGCTTTGCGCGGATCGGCGACCTCCACGCGGGCATCGATGAGCACGTCTTCGACATCGCGCCCCTCCTGGAGTGGGCAGATCGCGACGGGTTCGCCCGGGGTGTCCCGCTGGCGGGTGAGCCCGCAGGCGCTGCTGAGACCTAAGCTTGCGTCCCGTGGGCCTCCTGATCACCCCCAGCATCCTCAACACCGACTTCAGCCGACTCGGCGAAGAGGTGGGGAGGATTCCGCACGCCGACTGGATCCACGTCGACGTGATGGACAACCACTTCGTCCCCAACCTGACCTTCGGCCCGTCGATGGTGGCGGCGCTGGCCCAGGCAACCGACATCCCCCTCGACGCGCACCTCATGATCGAGGACCCCGACCGGCACGCCCTGGCCTATGCCGAGGCCGGCGCGGCCTCGGTCACCTTCCACGCCGAGGCGGTCAAGGCTCCGATCCGGCTCGCGCGGGAGTTGCGCAGCCACGGAGCCCGCGCGGCCCTGGCGCTGAGCCCCGGCACCGACATCGAGCCGTATGCCGACCTGTTGCCGTCCTTCGACATGGTCTTGGTCATGACCGTCGAGCCAGGCTTTGGCGGGCAGCCGTTCCTCGACGCGATGCTGCCCAAGCTGCGGCGTACGCGCGAACTGATCACCCGCAGTGGTGCCGAACTCCGGCTCCAGGTCGATGGAGGGGTCTCGTTGGAGACCATCGCCCGCTGCGCCGAGGCCGGGGCGGACACGTTCGTCGCGGGTTCCGCGGTGTTTTCGGCCGCTGACCCCGACGCGATGGTCGAGGCGCTGCGGGTGGCCGCGAGTGCTCCCCCCGCGCAGAACGTGGCAGACTGACCCCGATAAGTAACAACTTGCGTGCTCTGGGGGCGGTGAAATTCCGCACCGGCGGTGAAAGCCCGCGACCCGTTCGCAGCCAGCGGACGGTTGACCAGGTGTGATTCCTGGGCCGACGGTCAAAGTCCGGATGGAAAGCAGCACGACGGGTCGCCGGCGCTCCGCGCCGCGCACTCGTTCTCCGCGCCCCACCGCACGCGTTCGTGAGGAGAAGGGGCCCATGGAAGCCAGTCCTACCGAGCGCCGGACGATGGCGCGCGCACTGACGTTGGCAGCGCAGGCACCCGTCCCGCCCGGGCCCAATCCTCGCGTCGGCTGCGTGATCATCGATCCGCTTGGCCGGATCCTGGGCGAGGGCGTGCATCTGGGTGCGGGGACCCCCCACGCCGAGGTCTTCGCGCTCGCCGAGGCCGGGCAGTCCGCCTGGGGCAGCACCGTGATCGTCACCCTGGAGCCGTGCGCCCACACCGGCCTGACCGGGCCCTGCACCCAAGCGCTGATCGATGCGGGTGTCCGGCGCGTGGTGTTTGCCCAGGCCGACCCCCATGTCGTCGCGGCCGGGGGAGCAGAGGTGCTCCGCCAGGCAGGGATCGATGTCGTCGGTGGGGTCTTTGAAGCCGAGGCGTTTGCGCTCAACCGGCACTGGAGCGGCGCCATGCGGCTGGGCCGCCCGTTTGTCACGTGGAAGGTCGCCATGACCCTCGATGGACGGATTGCCGCTGGTGACGGGACGAGCCGCTGGGTGAGCTCGGCGCCGGCCCGGCGCGACGCCCATCGCCTCCGCGCGCGCTGCGACACGATCGTGGCGGGCACCAACACGGTGGCCGTTGACAACCCCGATCTGACGATCCGGGACGACTTTGACCAACCGCTGGATCACCAGCCGGCCCGAGTCATCGTCGGTGATCGGGAGCTCTCGAAGGAGCTCAAGGTGTTCTCCGGCGATGCGCCCGCGGAGCAGTTGCGCGGGCACGACCCGGTGGCGACGTTGGACCGGTTGTTTGAGGCGGGCTCGCGGCACGTCCTGCTCGAAGGAGGCCCCACCCTCGCGGCGGCGTTCTGGCAGGCCGGGGTGATTGACGAGGTGGTCGCCTACGTTGCGCCGATGCTCTTGGGCGACGGCGCCCAGGCCATCGCCAGCCTCGGCATCGGCACGATCGCCGATGCGGTGCTGCTGGAGGTGCGCGAAGTCACGACAGTGGGCGAGGGCAGCGAGGCCAACGTCCGGATCACGCTGGTCCCGCGCCGCGCGGAGGCTGAGTGATGTTCACCGGACTGGTGGAGACCCTCGGCACCGTCACTTCTGTTGAGGAGGCCGAGGGCGCCCGGCGATTGACCCTGCGTGGTGTCGGCCGCCGCGACGGATTGGCCCTCGGGGACTCGGTCTCGGTCAACGGCTGCTGCCTGACGGCGGTGGCCCTCGATGAGGAGACCTTCACCGCCGATGTGATGGCCGAGAGTTTGCGGCGTACGACGCTCGGAGAGCTGGCGGTCGGCCACCCGGTCAACCTGGAGCGCGCCATGCTCGCGGACGGGCGCTTCGGGGGCCACATCGTGCAGGGACACGTCGACGCGACGGCCACGGTCGTGGAGCGCGCGCCGACCCCCCGGTGGGATGTCGTCACCCTTGAGGTGCCCGCCGAGGTGGCTCGTTATGTCGTCGCCAAGGGCTCGATCACCCTCGACGGCGTCAGCCTCACGGTCGTCGACGCCCCGCCGAAGGAGGGCGGCGCCCTCACGGTGTCGCTGATTCCCGAGACCCTGCGTCGGACCACGTGGGGGCAGCGCGCTGTCGGAGCGCGCGTCAACGTCGAAGTCGACGTCCTGGCCAAATACGTCGAGCGCCTCCTCGCCCCACAGGGGGCCGCCTCATGACGCCCCTGGATTGGCTGCTGCACGGCACGATCCCGGTCGGTTCGGGTGTCCTCGGCGTCCGCGAAGTGGTGGGCAACCTCTTCGGCCTGGCCTCCGCCATCTTGGGGATGCGCCGGTTGATCTGGGCCTGGCCCATTGGATTGATCGGCAACGCGCTGCTCTTCACGGTCTTTGTCAGCGGCGAGCTCAGCGGCTACGCCCACGAGCCGCTCTGGGGTCAGGCCGGCCGACAAGTCTTCTTCATCGCGGTCGGGCTCTATGGCTGGAGCCGCTGGGCCGCATCGCGCCGGTCCGGAGGTTCGGCCGATGGCGGCGCGATCACGCCGCGATGGGCCAGCGGGTCGGAGCGGCTGCAGTTGCTCGCTCTCGCGGTGGTCGGCTACGCCGCCGCGTACCCCATCTTGCGCAGCCTCGGCTCTTGGGGGCCGGCGACTGAGGCCTGGATCCTGGTCGGATCGATGCTGGCGACCTACGGCATGGCCCGTGGGTGGGTCGAGTTCTGGATGGTGTGGCTCGCCGTCGACGTCGTCGGCGTGACGACGCTGGTGCGGGCGGGCTACTACCCGACTGCGGGGATGTACCTGTTCTACGCCGGGTTCGTCGTGTGGGGCTTCGTCACCTGGTGGCAGGTGAGCGCGCGGTCGGACGCCGCTGCGGAGCCGGCGGCTCGCGAACATGAGGCGGCCCGATGAGCGAGGTCAGGCTCGACCCGGTCGAGCGCGCCATCGCCGACATTGCCGACGGCAAGGCCGTGGTGGTCGTCGACGATGCCGACCGAGAGAACGAAGGCGACATCATCTTCGCGGCCGCGAAGGCCACGCCTGAGCTGATGGCCTTCACCATCCGCTACTCCAGCGGGGTGATCTGCGTGCCGATGCCGGCCACCACCCTCGAACGGTTGGCGTTGCCGCTGATGACGCCGCACAACGAGGACAAGATGCGCACGGCCTACACCATCTCTGTCGACGCCCGCGATGGAGTGACCACCGGGATCTCGGCCGCTGATCGAGCCCACACGGTGCGTGTCCTCGCCGACTCGGCGACCGAGGCCTGGGAGATCACCCGGCCCGGACACGTCTTCCCGCTGCGCTATCGCGAGGGCGGCGTGCTGGTTCGACGCGGCCACACCGAAGCAGCGGTCGACCTGGCGCGCCTGGCGGGGCTGACCCCGGCCGGTGTGCTGGTCGAGGTGGTCAACGACGACGGCACGATGAAGCGCGGTCAGGAGTTGCGCGACTTCGCCGACGAGCACGGGTTGGCCTTGATCTCCATCGAGGATCTGGTCCGTTACCGCCGCACCCACGAGCGGCACGTCGAGCGGGTCACGCAGGCCCGGCTGCCCACCGCCGCCGGCGACTTCACGGCCTACGGCTATCGCATCAGCGTCGATGGCTCCGAGCACCTCGCGCTGGTGATGGGAGACGTGTCCGGGCCCGAACCGGTCTTGGCTCGCGTGCACTCCGAGTGCCTGACCGGCGACGTCTTCGGCTCCGCGCGTTGTGACTGCGGCCCGCAGCTTGATCAGGCGCTGCAGCGGGTGGCTGACGCAGGGCGGGGTGTCGTGATCTATCTGCGCGGGCACGAGGGCCGCGGCATCGGTCTGGTGGCAAAACTGCAGGCCTACGCGCTCCAGGACCAGGGGCGGGACACCGTGGATGCCAATCTCGACCTGGGCCTGCCGGCGGATGCCCGCCACTACGACGCGGCCGTGCAGATCTTCAAGGACCTCGGCGTGGACTCAGTGCGGCTGCTCACCAACAACCCGGCCAAGCAGACTGCGCTGGAGGACTACGGCGTGCAGGTCGTTGAGCGCGTGCCCATCACCCCGACGCCCGGCCCGCACAACCTCAGCTATCTGCAGACCAAACGCGACCGGATGGGTCACGATCTGCCCGATCTCGACCGGGACGCAGCCCGTCCCGACTCGAGGGTCGAAGGGCTTGCAGCAGGAGGAGAGCGATGAGTGGAGGCGGCGCCGCACCCGTGCAGGTGCGCGACGGCAGTCGCCTGCGGGTGGCGATCGTTGCCGCCCGTTGGCACGACGAGGTGATGCAAGGCCTGCTCGACGGTGCCCGGCGGGCCTGCCGCGACTTCTCCGTCGCCGCGCTGGAGGTGCGCGTGCCCGGCAGTTTTGAGCTGCCCGTCGCGGCCTCCCGGCTGGCCAGCCAGGGGTATGACGCGGTGGTCGCGCTCGGCGTGGTGATCCGGGGAGGCACGCCGCACTTCGACTACGTCTGCGCGGCCGCCACCGACGGGCTCACCCGGGTCAGCGTCGACCACGGGGTGCCCGTCGGCTTCGGCCTGCTGACCTGCGACGACGAAGCGCAGGCGCTCGACCGGGCCGGCCTGGCAGGCTCCCACGAGGACAAGGGCTACGAAGCGGCCGCGGCCGCGATCGAGACCGCCCTGACCTTGCGCGACCTGCCTACCTGAGTCCAGTCCGGTTCGGCTCGCTCGGCTCCGCTGCCAAGCAGCTGCCCAACCTCAGCCCAACCTCAGCCCCAGTCGGTGGCGAGCTGGGTGAGTCGCAGATGGTTGCCCGAGGGGTCGCGCATGCCGACGTCGACGCCATACATCTGGTCCTCGGGTTCGCCGGTAAACTCCACCCCCGCAGCCTTGAGGCGGGCATAGTCGGCCCGGCAGTCTTCGGTGGTGAGGAAGACCGTGCCGGCCATCCCCTTGGCCATCAGCGTGGCGATCTCCGCCCGAGTGGTTTCATCGGTGATCGGGTCTGGGGGCACCATCATCAAGACGATGTCGACGTCGTCTTGCCCGGCCGGGCTGACGGTCAGCCAGCGGAAGTTGCCCATCTCGGGCACGGTCACATCCGAGCGAACCTCCATCCCCAGCTTCTTGGTATAGAAGTCCAGCGCGACTTCCTGGTCGTGGACCCAGAGTTGGGTGCTCGCGATGCGCATGTGCCTGCTCCTTCGATGGTGACGTGAACTCGGTGACCCGGTCGGTCGCAACCGGCCGATGTGGTCCTCCTCAGCTTGGCGCCTCACTGGGGGCGGCGTCTTCTCGAAAACTGCGCACTCTCGGCCGCCCATAGGTGCGATAGATGCACTCGGGGATCCGCACGCGATGGGCGGGGGAGGGGAACTTCGCCCGGTACTCGGTCGGCGTGCAGCCGAAGGTGCGGCGGAAGCTGGTCGTGAACGACCCGATGCTGCTCAGCCCGACGCTGGTGCACACTCGCGCCACCGGCCAGTCGGTAGTCGTCAGCAGCCGCGCCGCCCGCTCCAGCCGACGGCTCAGCAGGTAGCGGTGCGGGGTCTCCCCGAAGGCTCGATGGAAGGCGCGGGCGAAGTACGCCGGGGAGAGCCCGGCGGCCGCAGCCAGATCCGCCACCGTCAGCGGCTCTGCGTAGCTCCGGTCGGCCAGGTCCTTGGCGCGCACCAGATGGCGGCTGAGGGGCGCGGCGGACATGGGCACATGGTTGCAGAGGGAGACGATGCGGGCAGCGGTCGACGACGGCCGTAGGATTTCGGCCGTGAAGACCTTCGACCAGCTGTGGATGGAACTGTCGGCCAAGACCCGACAGGGCGACCCCGAGTCAGGCACCGCGCGGCGGATCGCGGATACCGGCGTCCACGGCGCCGGAAAGAAGGTCGTGGAGGAGGCTGCCGAGGCGTGGATGGCGGCCGAGCACGAGAGCAAGGAGCGGGCCGCGGAGGAGATCAGCCAACTGCTGTATCAGACCCAAGTGCTCATGCTCGCCAGTGGCGTGGACCTGGCCGACGTCTATGAACACCTCTGAGCCGATGAGCGAGTCCAGTCAGCAGATGAGTGCGCCGGAGGCGGCGGTCGAACGCCCGCTGCGGATCGCGGTGCCCAACAAGGGTTCCTTGGCCGCCGATGCCGCCGAAATGTTGCGTGAGTCGGGCTACCGGCAGCGGCACGACACCAAGGAGCTGACCCTCACCGACACCGAGAACGGCGTGGAGTTCTTTTACCTCCGTCCTCGCGATATCGCGCTGTATGTCGGCGAAGGGACGCTCGATGTCGGCATCACCGGGCGAGACCTTCTCACTGATTCCGGCGCGAAGGCCGAGGAAGCGCTCACGCTCGGCTTCGGTCGGTCACGCTTCCGATTTGCCGGACCGGTCGGGGCCTACACCTCGGTGGAGCAGGTGGCCGGCAAGCGCATCGCCACGTCCTACGTCGGTGTGGTGCGCGGCTATCTCGAGGCTCGCGGCATCGACGCGACCGTGGTCCGGCTCGATGGGGCGGTCGAGACATCGGTGCAACTCGGGGTGGCAGACGTGATCGCGGACGTCGTCGAGACCGGGGCGACGCTTCGCGCGGCCGGGCTGGAGCCATTTGGCGACATCTTGCTTGAGTCCGAGGCGGTGTTGATCACACGCGCAGGCATCAGCCTGCCCAGCGACTTCGCGATCTTCCGCCGCCGCCTTGAAGGCGTCTTGGTGGCCCGCCGCTACGTGATGATGGACTACGACATTCCGGCAGCCGAGGTCACCTCCGCGGTGGCGCTGACACCGGGGATCGAGAGCCCGACCGTCTCACCGCTTCATCGAGAGGGCTGGGTCGCGGTCCGGGCCATGGTGCCGCGTGTGGGCGCGCAGCGCCTCATGGATGAGCTCTATGAGCTCGGCGCGCGCGGCATCCTGCTGACCGACATCCATGCCTGCCGACTCTGAGCCCGCGCGGCTGCGGACCTGGCGGCCTTTGGGGGTGCGCCTGTCGGGGATCTTCTTCAGCGCGCTGCTCCTGGTGGTCAGCACGGCCGCCTGGGTCTACCTGCCTGCCGACATCAAGGCCGTCTTTACCCCCACTCAGCGCGCCACAACGATCGGCCTCTATCTGGCCGCGCTCGGGGTGTGGTGGGCGATGATGCGCTCGCGGGTGACGGCGACCGAGGGCGGTCTGGTCGTGGTCAACGGCTTCAAACGCCGAGAGTTGGAGTTTGCCCAAGTCGTCTCGGTTCGGCTGCCACGGGGGGCACCATGGGCACAGCTCAACCTGTCCGACGGCACCACCGTCCCGGCGATGGGCATCCAAGGCAGCGACGGCAAGCGCGCCCAACGGGCAGTGTCCGAGCTGCGCGCGCTGATTGAAGAACGCTCCCGTTGACCCGTCCACCCCTGGGGACGGGGCTGTGAAGGTCACGATCCTCGCCTCGGGCTCGCGCGGGGATGTTCAGCCGCTGGTCGCTCTGGGGACCGGCCTCAGCCGGGCTGGGTATGACGTGACGCTCGCGGCCCCGCGCAACTTCGCGCCGCTCGTCGCAGCGCACGGGTTGCGCTTCCACGGCTTCTCGGTGGACACCGACGAACTGGTCCGCAGCGAGCTGGGCCGCTCGTGGTTGGGGCACAGTTCGCACTCGCCGACTCGGGAGATGCGCCTCTTGCGGGCACTGGTCACCGAGTGGGCAACCCCCATGGCGCGCGAGTCGTGGGAGTTGGTCGGCACCGCAGACCTCTTCATCAGCGGCGTGATGACCGTCGATGTCGTCGCCCAGTTGGCGGCAGCGGGCGGCGGCGCCCACGTCTGTGCGCTGCTCGCGCCGTTCCATCCGACGGCCGACGGCCGACTCGGGGTGCAGGCGCCGCTGCCCAACCGAGTCAGCCCGCTGAATCGCTGGGCCGGGGACGCACTCACCTGGGGCCTAGATCGCGCGTTTGGCCCACCGGGAGCCGCGTTGCGTTCGTTGACTGGGGGAGACCCGGTGCTCGGGAGTTACCGGCGGGCGCTGCTGAGCGCCCCCGTTTTGTTGGGGGCGAGCCCGCTCGTTGTGCCAAGACCGAAGGATTGGCCCGCGCGCGTAGAGGTCACCGGCTACTGGACGTTGCCCCCGGCACCAGGCTGGACACCCAATGAGGAGCTGGTGCGCTTCTTGGACGAGGGGGAGATACCGGTCTATCTGGGCTTCGGATCCATGTCCACGCATGACTCCGCGGGGACCTGGTCGACGATTGTCGAGGGCCTCGGCGGTCGCCGCGCCGTCGTGCACTCGGGAGGCGCTGACCTCGCCGACGCGGCGCAGCGGCATGGCCTCCCCGACAACATCTGCTTGGCCGGTGATGTCCCGCATGAGTGGCTCTTTGCGCGGGTTCGAGCGGTCCTCCATCACGGCGGTGCCGGGACCACCGCGGCCGCCCTGAGGGCGGGAGTCCCCTCCGTGGCGATCCCCCACATCGGCGATCAACCCTTCTGGGGGCGGCGGATCCACCAACTTGGTGTCGGACCGGCGCCACTGCGCAGGCATCGGCTCACCAGCGCTTCGCTGGCCGCTCTCCTGGCCGAACTCGAAACCGGCCCCTATCGATCGCCTGCCCGGGCGCTGGAGGAGCGGCTGCGTGGCGAAGACGGCATCACCGCCGCCGTCGGACTGATCGACCGCTTCCTCCCCGGCACCCACCCCAACCCAAGCCGCCGCAAACGGGGCGCATCGGGCGATCACGGTCAGGACGACGGCAGGTCCCGATAGCCTGCCGGCCATGGGTCTTTCTCGGAGTGACAGGTTTCGGCTGAAGAGTTCCATCGTGAACGAGGTTCTTGGGGCTGGGGCTGGC
>JBAQXA010000443.1:0-3037 GCA_049299195.1 Nocardioides sp. | reverse complement strand
CGCTTCTTCTGGGCCATCGGGCGCGGCATCGCCTCGATCTGGTTGGCCCTCGCCCATGGGGTCGGCAAGGTCGTGCGCAGCATCGGTCGCACCGCGCGTGATCTCGATCCCGAGCATCGTCGCGACGGTTTCGGCCTCGCACTGATCGGCCTCGCCGTGGTCGTGGCCGCCGCCGTGTGGTGGCAGACCGGCGGCGGTGTCATGGAGTGGGTGCGCACCGCGGTGGCCGGCTCGGTGGGCAAGGTGGCCTGGTTCGCGCCGCTCCTGCTCGTGCTGATCGGCTATCGCAACATGCGCGATCCCGTGCGCAATGGGCCGGTTGGCCGCCAACTCGTCGGCTGGACCGCCATCGCGTTCGGCGTCCTTGGCGTCGTGCAGATCGCCAATGGCAACCCCCAGCCCCGACTCGGGGACTCCTCCTCGCTGCAAGAGGCCGGCGGCGCCGTTGGCTATGTGGTGGCGAGCCTGCTGCTCGACCTGACCCGGACGCCCTACGTCGTGGTCCCGTTGCTGGTCCTCTTGACCCTCTTCGGGACGCTCGTAGTCACCTCGACACCTCTCTATCGCGTGCCGGAGCGGCTTCGCGGTGCCCGCGACCGCCTGCTGGGCCGCGGCGTGACCGAGGGAGACGACGTTGAGCACACCCAACCGGTGCGCGCTCGTCGGCACGCCTCCACGCCGTCGCCCGACGACCCGGATCTGTTCACCGACGTCCCGGCCTACGACTCGCCGGTCGTTCCCGGCGATGAGAAGGGTCGCCCGCGCCGCTTCCGCCGCAAGCCGGCCGTCGATGTGGGTGCGGATTCCGCCGCCGACCTTGATGCCCTCGACGTGACCGACACCGCGACGCGCGGCGAGGCCGTGCGGGTTGAGGTCGAGCACCCGCCCCTGGCGCCCCCCGATCACGCCGCGCTGCCGCTGCGGATGGAGCAGATGGAGCTGGCCGGCGACGTCGTCTACTCCCTGCCCAAGCCCGACGTCCTCAAGCCCGGCTCGGCCCATAAGCCGCGCACGGCGGCCTCCGACGCCGTTGTGGGCCGGTTGACCGAAGTCCTCGAGCAGTTCGAGATCGACGCCACGGTCACCGGCTACACCCGGGGCCCGACCGTCACCCGCTACGTCGTCGAGCTCGGCCCGGCGGTCAAGGTGGAGAAGATCACGGGCATCCAGAAGAACATCGCGTATGCCGTCGCGAGCGCCGATGTGCGGATCCTGAGCCCGATCCCCGGCAAGTCGGCCGTCGGGATCGAGATCCCCAACTCCGACAAAGAGATCGTGTCGCTCGGCGACGTCTTGCGCAGCGGCAACGCCCGCAACGACCACCATCCGATGGTGGTCGGCCTCGGCAAGGACGTCGAAGGCGGCTACGTCGTGGCCAACCTGGCCAAGATGCCCCACCTGCTGGTCGCCGGCGCCACCGGCAGCGGCAAGTCCAGCTTCATCAACTCGATGATCACCTCGATCCTGATGCGCTCCACGCCCGACGAGGTGCGGATGATCATGGTCGACCCCAAGCGAGTCGAGCTCAACGCTTATGAGGGCATCCCGCACCTGATCACCCCGATCATCACGAGCCCCAAGAAGGCCGCCGAAGCGCTGGCGTGGGTCGTCCGCGAGATGGACCTGCGCTACGACGATCTGGCCAACTTCGGCTTCCGGCACGTCGACGACTTCAACAAGGCTGTGCGGGCGGGGAAGGTGACGGTGCCGCCGGGCAGCGAGCGCGAGCTCACGCCGTACCCCTATCTGTTGGTCGTGGTCGACGAGCTCGCCGATCTGATGATGGTGGCCCCGCGCGATGTCGAGGATGCCGTCGTCCGGATCACGCAGCTGGCGCGCGCCGCCGGCATCCACCTGGTGCTTGCGACCCAGCGGCCCTCGGTCGATGTCGTGACGGGCCTGATCAAGGCCAATGTGCCGTCACGCCTCGCCTTCGCCACCTCCTCACTCGCCGACAGCCGCGTCATCCTCGACCAGCCGGGTGCGGAGAAGCTGGTCGGTCAGGGCGATGGTCTGTTCTTGCCGATGGGTGTCTCCAAGCCGGTTCGCGTGCAGGGCTCGTGGGTCACCGAGACCGAGATCCATCAAGTCGTCGCGCTGTGCAAGAAGCAGCTCGAGCCGGCCTACCGCGAGGACGTGACCGCTCCGGCGGCCAGCAAACGCGAGCTCGACGACGACATCGGCGACGATCTCGACCTGGTCGTGCAGGCCGTCGAACTCGTGGTCTCCACCCAGTTTGGATCGACCTCGATGCTGCAGCGCAAGCTGCGCGTGGGCTTCGCCAAGGCGGGCCGGTTGATGGACATCTTGGAGAGCCGCGGCGTCGTCGGCCCGAGCGAGGGTTCGAAGGCGCGCGATGTGTTGGTCAAGCCCGACGAGATAGACGCGGTGATCGCCACGCTGCAGGGCGGTGCGTTGTGAGTCGCGCCCAACTCGAAGTCCGTCGCTCGGTCGGCCTGAGCGCCCTGATCGCGCTCGGCTGCCTCGTCGTCACCGGGTTGTATGGGATGCGCGCGGTGCAGGACGGCGGCGTGATCCCCGCGGTGATCGCGGTGATCTTCGGCCTGCTCACGGTCCTGTGGGGCATCGCCCTGGCCGATGCGCGCAGCCCACTGCTGGCGGTCGATCGTCAGGGGGTGCGGCTGCGCTTTGGCAATCAGTGGGTCGGGTTGCCGTGGGGGCTGACCCAGGGCGTGGAGTTCGAGCCTGGCTTCGGTCGCCCGTCGTTTCCGCTGACCGATGGCACGTTGACGCCGCTGGTGCACGAAGAGAACGTGCTCGGCTTGTTGGGCCGTCGAGGCAGGTGGCATGCCCGGCTGACGCGGCTGCTTTATGGCACGCCGTTTGCGGTGCCGCTCGGCCTCTCGACCCGCGTGCTCGGCACCGGGGGCGACGACCTCGACACGGCGCTCGCCCGGTTGATCGGCGATGACCTGACCGTTGATGTCGAGCCGCCGTTGCCGTCGCAGCAGCCACTGACCTCCGACGACTTCCCCGAACCCCCCGTCGTCGTGCCGCGGTATGACGGCGAGAGCGA
>JBAQXA010000442.1:0-9804 GCA_049299195.1 Nocardioides sp. | reverse complement strand
TCCTTGGCCCCCTCCGCACTCAGTGCCCCTAAGCCCCGCCCCCAAAGCGCCCCGCCCACAAAGCACTGGGCGGGCACTTCTTCCGCGGAAATCGCATCGACCGGGCACGTGTTTCTGGAACAAGTGCCCGGTCGACGGCTGTGAGCAGGAATAAGTGCCCGCTCGTCCTTAAGGGGTTAGGCGTTGGTGCGGATCATCTTGCGGTTGACGAACTCCTCGATGCCGAAGCGGCCGAGCTCGCGGCCGAAACCGGAGCGCTTGATGCCGCCGAAGGGCAGCTCCACGCCGTCAGCGTCAACGCAGTTGACGAAGACCATGCCGGCCTCGATCTGGTCGGCGACACGGGCAGCCTGCTCGGGGTCGTTGGTGAAGACGTAGGAGCCCAGGCCGTAGGGCGTGTCGTTGGCGACCTGGATCGCCTCGGCCTCGTCCTTGACCTTGAACACCATCGCGATCGGGCCGAACAGCTCCTGGTAGAAGGAGTTGCTCTCCTTGGTCACGCCGGTGAGTACGCCGAACGGGAAGCTCGCCCCGGACCGCTCACCCGACGCTGCCAGCGAGGCACCCGCCGCAACGGCGTCGTCGATCTGGCTGGCCAGGTTGTCGGCCGCCGCCTGCGAGGACAGTGGAGCCGGGCCGCCGCTGGTGACCCCAGCGGTGAACTTCTCGACGAACTCGTCGTAGAGGTCCTCCACCACGATCATGCGCTTGCCGGCGTTGCAGGCCTGACCGGTGTTGCCCAGCCGCGCGGCCATGGCGGCCTCGACGGTGGCGTCCATGTCGTCGGTGCCGAGCACGATGAACGGGTCGGCGCCACCGAGCTCAAGCACGACCTTCTTGAGGTTGCGCCCGGCGATCTCGGCGACGGCTGCGCCGGCACGCTCGGAGCCGGTGAGCGAGATGCCCTGCACTCGGGGGTCCTCGATGATGGTCGCGGCCTGATCGTTGGTGGCGTAGACGTTGACGTAGGCGCCCTCGGGGAAGCCGGCGTCCTGGAAGATCTGCGCAATCGCGGCCGAGGAGGAGGGGCACTGCGGTGCGTGCTTGAGCAGGATGGTGTTGCCCAGGCACAGGTTGGGGCCGGCGAAACGGGCGACCTGGTAGGCCGGGAAGTTCCACGGCATGATCCCGAGCAGCACACCGAGGGGCTCGCGCTTGATCACCGCGGTGCCTTCGCCGGCGAGCAGGGTGATGTCCTCGTCGGCGAGGAACGTCTCGGCGTTGTCGGCGTAGTACTCATAGATCGCGGCGCTGAACTCGACCTCGCCGACAGCCTCTTCGCGGGGCTTGCCCATCTCCTCGACGATCAGATCGGCCAGCAGGTCGACCCGCTCGTTGTGGAGTTCGGCGACCCGTCGCACCAGCGCGGCGCGCTCCGCGACGGTCGTCTTGCGACCCCACGAGTGGTAGGCGTCATGCGCCTGAGTGATCGCCGAAGCGATCTCCGCGTCGCTGGCGGTGTCGTAGCTGCGTACGGTCTCCCCGGTGGCTGGGTTGACCACGGCGTAGTCGCTCACGTTTGCTTCCCTTCGATGTTTCTCACATGTGGTGACCGGGCCGGATCGTGCCCGCACCAAGTCCTGCCTTGATCGTGCCGTAGCTGTCCGTTCTGGACAACTGTTGTGTCCAGACAAGCGCGGCCAATCGGAGCGCCCACGATATTGCCCCCGAGATTGCCCGAGGGCGTTCCGACCGAAATCTCGGCTCACCCTACGGTCAGGACCCCGCGGCGACCGTGCTGAGGGCTGGCGGCAGGTCGGGAGTGCCCGGCAACGCCAGCGTGATCTTGGCTCCGCCGAAGCGTGAGCGCCCGGCTTCGACCCGGCCGTGGTGCCGCTCAGCCACCTGGGCAACGATCGACAACCCCAAGCCCGATCCGGGCAGCGCCCGCGACTCTCGCGAGCGATAGAAGCGCTCGAAGACATGCGGCAGGTCCGTCTCGGAGATGCCGGGGCCTTCGTCCTCCACGGTGAGTACGCCGTCGGCCAACTCGACCACGATCGTGCCGTCCAGGGGTCCCCACTTCGCCGCGTTGTCGAGCAGGTTGGTGACCGCTCGCTCCAGCGCCGCGGACTCGCCCAGCACCCACCACGAGGAGGCGTGCACGGCGAAGGCCGTGCCCGGGGCACGGCGGCGTACACGGGCAACGGCTCGGTCGATGACGTCTGCGAGGTCGACCTCCTCCACTACGTGTGCCATCGGCTCGTCGCGGGCCAGCTCCACCAGATCGCCGACCAGCGTGGTGAGCTCCTCGATCTGGGCGCGCACGTCGGTCATCAGCTCGCGCCGTGCCTGGGCGGGGAGGTTGCCGGCTCCGCCGACCGACTGATCGGCCTGGGCGAGCAGGTCCAGGTTGGTGCGCAGCGAGGTCAGCGGCGTGCGCAACTCGTGGCCGGCGTCGGCGACCAGCCGGCGTTGCCGGTCGCGGGAGGCGGAGAGCGCGCGCAGCATCGCGTTGAAGGCACTCGCCAGCCGAGCGATCTCGTCGTCGCCGTCGATGTGGAGCGGGGTGAGGTCCTCGGTGCGCGCGATGTGTTCGGCCGCGGAGGTGAGCCGGCGCACCGGGCGCAGGCCGTTGGCGGCGACGATCCACCCGGCCAGGGCAGCGCTGATCACGCCGACCGCCCCAAAGATGAGCATCACGATCCCGAGACGATGCAACACCCGGTTCTGGGGTCCGAGGGACTGCGCCAAGATCAACGCCTGGCCCTCATCGGCCTGCACGGTCACCACGCGATAGGGCTCGTTGTCGGCCACGATGGTGCGGATCGAGTTGTTGGCCTCGCCCGACCAGACGGCGCGCTCGGGAGCGCCCAAGCGGAAGCCGGGGAGGCCGTCGACCGAGTGCAGCGCGCCGTCCTCGGTGATGACCGCGATCCGCACGTCGGCGGCGCCCAGCGCGGTCGACGGCAACTGGAACTCGATCAGGCCGGGCAGCGCAGCGCTCTTGGCCGCCAGGTGGGCACGCTCGAGCAGTGAGTCGTCGAGCGACTGGGTCATCTGGAGCCGCACCGTGGCGTAGGCACCCAGCGACAAGAAGGCGACCGCGAGGCCCACGGCCATGGTCGTCAACACCGTGACCCGCGACGCCAGCGAGCGGCGGTAGTGCCAGCGGCGCTCGTCGAAGCGGTCGCGCCACTCGCCGTCGGCGGGCGCGGGGATCTGGTCTGCGGCGGGCTCGGGCGCCTGCGCCGGGTCGATCGAGGGCTCAGCGGTCATGAGCCCGGCTCACGACTCCTTCAGCACATAGCCGACGCCACGCACTGTGTGCAGCAGCCGGCTCTCACCCTCCGCCTCGGTCTTGCGGCGCAGGTAGCCGACATAGACCTCCAGGGAGTTGGCGGTCGTGGGGAAGTCATAACCCCACACCTCCTCGAGGATGAACGAGCGCTCCAGCACCCGTCGCGGGCGCCGCAGGAACATCTCCAAGAGGGTGAACTCGGTGCGGGTCAGCTCGATCAGCCGGTCGCCGCGCTGCACCTCGCGGCTCGCCAGGTCCATCTTGAGATCGGCGAAGGAGAGGGTCTCGTCGGTCTCCTCATGAGGTATGACGCGGCGCAGCAACGCGCGCAGCCGGGCGAGGAGTTCCTGTAGGGCAAACGGCTTGGTGAGGTAGTCGTCGGCGCCGGCATCCAAGCCCTCGACGCGATCGCCGATCGCGTCGCGCGCGGTCAGCACGAGCACCGGCACGTCGTTGCCGGCCTTGCGCAGGGAGCGCGTGGTTTCGATGCCGTCGAGCCGGGGCATCATCACGTCCATGATCACCACGTCGGGCGTGGCGCGCCCGATGCTCGCGAGCGCCTCGACGCCGTCGTTGGCCAAGCTGACGGCATACCCGTTGAACTCCAACGATCGCCGCAGCGACTCCCGCACCGCCTGGTCATCGTCGACGACCAGCACGCGGGGTCGGTCGGCCGCTGTCTCGTGCACCCCCCAACAATGCCACGTCCGTGGTTGTTGGCGGCAGGTCACCGGGTCGTGGTTCGGGATCCGGGCAGCCGAAGCGCTACTGGGGTTGATTTGAGCCACCAGGTGGCACCAAACCGCCCCACAAGGGTGGGCCAGCAGGCGATTGCGGGGCGAGGGGTGCCGCGAGGCGGAGGTGTGGCTAGGCGAACGAGCGGGCGATGGAGCCGGCGCGGGCGCCATAGCCACCGCCGAAGCGGGCGGCGTGCACGAGCAGCGGGAAGAGTTGGTGCAGCCCGAGCCGGTCGAGCCAGCCCTCGGCGAGGGGAGCGGTGGCCTCATAGGCCTCGAAGACGCGGGACAGGTGTGGCAACCCAAAGAGGCTGAGCATCGCCAGGTCGCTCTCGCGGTGGCCGGCGTGTGCCGCCGGATCGATGACGTGTACGCCGCCATCGAGCGCCCACAGCACGTTGCCGTTCCAGAGGTCGCCGTGGAGTCGTGCGGGCCGCTCGGCCGGGACGAACTCGCCCAACCGGTCCCGCACTGCGCCGACGGCGGCGGCGTCGGCGGCGGCGATGTTGCCGCGGTCGACCGCAAGCTTGAGATAGGGCTCGATGCGGCACTGGGCGAAGAAGGCCGCCCAATCGGTTCCGCCACCGGCAGCCTCTCCGGGCATGCCGTTGGGCAGCCTGAGGGTCGAGATATAGCCGTCGCCCCGCGCGCCGAAGGACTCACCGGCATCGGCCGCGTGCAGCCGCGCCAGCGCCTCACCGAACTCCCCGGCGGCCTCTCCCGACGGTTTGCCGGGCTCAATCCAACGCAGCACCAGGCAGTCGGCGTCGACCGCCAGCACGGCAGGGGTCGAGACTGTGGCGGTCTCGGCGAGCCAGGTGAGGCCGCGGGCCTCGGTCACAAAGAAGTCGGCCGGGGCGTGGGGGTGGGTCTTGATCAGCGCGGTCGTGCCGTCGCTGAGCCGAAGTCGGGTTGAGGTGCTCGTGTCGCCACCCGCGACCGGAGCGGTGGCGATGACCGACTGGTCCAGCAGGGCCTCGGCGCGGCGGGCGACCCCCGCGAGCCGAGTCATGGGCGGTCCTGGAGGGGTGCCTCGGCGCCGGTCGGGACGCCCTCGCGCAACAGTCCCACGAGGCGCGCGCTGGTGCGCTCGACCATGGCCAGGACCTCCTCGAAACCGTCGGGTCCACCGTAGTACGGGTCAGGCACCTCGCCACCCGGAACGGCAGGATCGAAGGCACCAAACAGCCGCATCCGTTCGGCCGGTATGCCGAGGCGCGCGAGGTCGCGCAGGTTGTCCCGGTCCATCGCCAACACGAGGTCGAAGTCATCGCGCCGATCGGCGGTGAGCTGCTGGGCGCGGTGCTGCGTGGCGTCATACCCCGCTGCGGTCAGGGTTGCGGCGCTGCGGCGATCCATGCGCTCACCGATGTGCCACCCGCCGGTCCCAAAGCTGTCGACCTCCACGCGGTCGGCCAAGCCGGCGGCGCGCAGGTGCTCGGCGAGTACGACGTGGGCGGTGGGTGAGCGGCAGATGTTGCCGAGGCAAACCAGCGCTATGCGATAGGGGCGCTCGGGACGAGAGGGAGTTGTGTGGCTCGAACCGTCGCGGGGAGGGGGTAGGGCGATGGGGTCACTCATCGTCGACGAGGACGTCGATGAAGCCGGTGACGATCGTGATGATCAGACCGCCCCAGAAGGCCGGCCAGAAGCCCGTCACCTCGAAGGGCACCTCGAACTTGGCGGCGAGCCAGCTGGTGAGCAGCAGCATCAGCGCGTTGATCACGAGGAGGAACAGGCCGATGGTGAGGATGATGAACGGCAGCGAGAGGAACTTGACTACCGGCTCGACGAACATCGAGACCAAGCCCATGATGAACGCCGCAATGAGCAGCGCCGGGAGCTTGCTCTGCCAGGTGTCTTCCGCGGTGGTGATGCGGATGCCGCCGAGGATCCAGGTGGCGACCCCGAGAGCGGCCGCATTGGTGAGCAGCCAGGTAACCAAACGCATGGGCGGAGTCTAGTGGCTGGCGGCCGACCGATGCCGCGGGCTTCTTTGCCGCTCGCCCGGGAAGGAGCCGGCTGTCGACGGGGTAGGCTGCGCAGGTGGTTGATCAATCAACAGATTCCTCGGCGGCCTACGTCGAGATGGGTGCGGCCTTTGAGCGCGACACCCGCTACATCTCCGACCGGATCACGCGGGGTGCGCGCGTGCCCGAGGTTGGGCCGTGCGTTCAGCCGTGGCCGGTTGAGCCGGGCCGCTATCGGCTGATCGCCGCCAAGGCGTGCCCGTGGGCCCACCGCGCGATCATCATCCGCAGCCTGCTGGGGCTCGAGGACGTGATCTCGCTCGGGACCCCGGGGCCCATCCACGACCCGCGCAGCTGGACCTTCGACCTCGACCCCGGGGGCGTCGATCCGGTGCTCGGCATCGAGCGGCTGCAGCAGGCCTACTTCGCACGCTTCCCCGACTACCCCCGGGGCATCACGGTGCCCGCGATGGTCGAGGTCGCGACCGGGCGGGTGGTCACCAATGACTTCCCGTGGATCACCTACGACTTCACCCACGAGTGGCGCGACTTCCACCGCGCCGACGCCCCCGACCTCTGGCCCGCGGTGCAGCGGGCCGAGATGGAGGAGGTGATGCAGCGGATCTATACCGAGGTCAACAACGGCGTCTATCGCTGCGGCTTCGCCGGGAGCCAGCCGGCGTATGACGCGGCGTACGGCCGGCTGTTTGGGGCCCTGGACTGGCTGGAGGAGCGGCTCGGCGAGCGGCGCTTCCTCATGGGCGACCACCTGACCGAGGCCGACGTGCGCCTGTTCACCACGCTGGTGCGCTTCGACGCGGTCTATCACGGCCACTTCAAGTGCAACCGCAACAAGCTCACCGAAATGCCCAACCTCTGGGGCTATGCGCGCGAGCTCTTCGCGATGCCGGGCTTTGGCGAGACCGTGGACTTCGACCAGATCAAGCAGCACTACTACGTCGTGCACGCGGATCTGAACCCCACGCAGATCGTCCCCGCGGGACCAGATCCGGCGGTCTGGTTCACTCCGCACGGGCGGTAAGGACGCCGGCAGTTCGACTTGCTCCTCCACGCCGGGCAACAGGGAGACACCAGCTTCAGCGTCAACACGACCATGGTGCGGACCCTCCAGCGCCCGTGTGTCGCGCGCCAGCCTGAGGATCGGTACGTTTGCCCCGGAGGCCCGCTCGCAGGAGTTGGCCTCCGGCGCGCCGATCGCCAGGTCGGGGTGCCAAGCCCGCGGCTTGACCAGCGCACCACCCCGCGCCGCGATGGCCGCTTCGGTGCGAAGGCGGAGACCCCGCCGCACAGGCAAGGAGTGAAGGTGAGCCACCCCGAGATGCCGGAGATCTTTGATCGCCACCCCGGATCCGATCGCCAGCCGACGGACCTGATCCAGCTCCTCACCCCAGAGGGCGAGCGGGTCGATCACCCTGCGGTCGAGTGGGCGATGCCCGCCGATGAGGAAGCCGACCTGCTGCGTGGCTTCTACCGCGACATGGTCCTGACCCGCCGGCTCGATGTGGAAGCGACCGCGCTGCAGCGTCACGGTGAGCTCGGCCTCTGGGCCCAGTTGCTCGGCCAAGAAGCCGCCCAGATCGGCGCCGGGCGGGCGCTCGCACCGCAAGACTTCGTCTTCCCGACCTACCGCGAGCACGGCGTGGCCTGGTGCCGCGGAGTCGATCCGCTGCAGATCCTCGGCCTCTTCCGGGGCATCGACCAGGGTGGCTGGGATCCGGCCGCGCACAACTTCGGGCTCTACACGATCGTCATCGGCGCGCAGGTGCTCCACGCGACCGGCTATGCGATGGGCATTCAGCGAGACGGTGCCGTCGGCACCGGTGAGCCCGGTCGCGACGCGGCCGTGCTGGCCCACTTCGGTGACGGTGCCACCGCCCAGGGCGACGTCAACGAGGGCTTCATCTTCGCGGCCTCCTATCAGGCGCCCGTCGTCTTCTTCTGCCAAAACAACCAGTGGGCGATCTCCGAGCCCACCGAACTCCACCTGCGCATCCCGCTCTATCAGCGCGCGCAGGGCTTCGGCTTCCCCGGGCTGCGGGTCGACGGCAACGACGTGCTCGCGACGTATGCCGTGACCCAAGCCGCGCTCCAGCGTGCGCGCGACGGGGAGGGGCCGACGTTCGTCGAGGCCTTCACCTACCGCATGGGCGCCCACACCACGACCGACGACCCGACGCGCTACCGGCTCTCCGACGACGTGGAGAAGTGGAAGCTGCGCGACCCGATCGCCCGGGTCGAAGTGCATCTGAAGCGCAACGGCCTGGCTCAAGACGACTTCTTCGCTGGGGTCAAGCAGGAGGCCGACGAGCTCGGCTTCCGGCTCCGGGAGGGGTGCAAGAGCCTGCCCGATCCCGAGCCGCTCTCGATGTTCGACAACGTCTTTGCCGAGATGACCGAGGAGTTGGCCGCTCAGCGCGACGGCTACGCCGCCTATCTGGCCGGGTTCGCCGAGGAGGGTGCGCGATGAGTCGGCATACGGGAGTGGAGAACTGGACGCTCGCCAAGGCCCTCAACGCCGGGTTGCGCCGGGCCATGGAAGACGACCCCAAGGTCCTGATCATGGGGGAGGACGTCGGCAAGCTGGGCGGCGTCTTCCGGATCACCGACGGGCTGCAGAAGGACTTCGGCGAGGAGCGGGTCATGGACTCGCCGCTGGCCGAGTCCGGGATCGTCGGCACGGCGGTCGGGATGGCCCTGCGTGGCTATCGGCCGGTGGTCGAGATCCAGTTCGACGGGTTCGTCTATCCGGCCTACGACCAGATCGTCTGCCAGGTCGCGAAGTATCACTTCCGCAGCGCGGGTCGGCAGCGCGTACCGATGGTTATCCGCATCCCCTATGGCGGGGGCATCGGCGCCGTCGAGCACCACAGCGAGTCGCCGGAGGCGCAGTTTGCGCACACCCCCGGCCTCAAGGTGGTCACCTGCTCCAACCCGGTCGACGGCTATTGGATGATCCAGCAGGCCATCGCCCACGACGACCCGGTGATCTTCCTCGAACCCAAGCGGCAGTATCACTCCGGCCGCGCCGAGGTCGACACTGGCGCGATCCCGGCCCCGCTTTTCTCCGCTCAGGTCCTGCGGCCGGGCACCGACGCCACGCTCGTGGCCTATGGGCCCACGGTCGGGGTGTGTCAGCGGGCCGCCGAGGCGGCGTCGGCTGAGGGCCGCTCGCTGGAGGTGATCGACCTGCGCACGCTGTCGCCACTCGACCTCCGCCCGGTCTATGACTCGGTGCGGCGCACCGGTCGGGCGATCGTTGTGCACGAGGCCCACGTCAACCTGGGTCTTGGAGCAGAGGTCGCGGCGCGGGTGAGCGAGGAGTGCTTCTATTCGCTGGAGGCGCCGGTGCTGCGGGTCGGTGGCTTCGATACGCCCTATCCGCCCTCGCGGATCGAGGAGCACTTCCTACCCGATCTCGACCGGGTGCTGGATGCGGTGGACCGGGCGGTGGGGTTCTGATGGCGGAGTATCTGCTGCCCGATGTGGGTGAAGGGCTGACCGAGGCCGAACTCGTCTCCTGGAAGGTGCAGGTCGGCGACGAGGTCGCGATCAACGACGTCGTCTGCGAGATCGAGACCGCGAAGTCGATCGTCGAACTGCCCTCGCCGTATGCCGGCGTGGTCACCGCGCTGCTCGTCGCCGAAGGGGTCACCGTCAACGTCGGCACCCCGATCATTGCGATCGGTGAGGCGGGGGCTGCGGGTGGCGGCGCGGGTGGTGCGGCTCCACGCCACCTCGGCGAGCCCGAGGTGATCGACACCAACATCCCGCCCGAGGGCAACGTCACGCTCGTGGGCTACGGCCCTCGCGAGGAGGGCGTGCGGCGCCGCAAGCG
>JBAQXA010000441.1:0-13829 GCA_049299195.1 Nocardioides sp. | reverse complement strand
GATGTGGGCCGTCTTGACCCCGCTGCTGTTGATGCTCTCGGTGATTGACTGGCGAACTCGCCTGCTTCCGACCCGGCTGATCATCCCGGCAACCATCGCGGTGATCCTCGTGGGCCTCGTCGCGGCGTTGGTGGAGCGCGACCTGCAGGTCTGGATCAGGGCGCTGTTGGGGATGCTGGCGTTGCGCACCTTCTTGTGGATCCTGTGGGCACTCCGCCAAGGAGGAATGGGCTTCGGAGATGTTCGGCTCGGCGCGCTGGTGGGGTTCGTCCTCGGCTGGTTTGGATGGGCCGAGGTGATCATCGGGATCTATGCCGCCCTCGGGTGCTTCTCGCTCTTTGTGGTGGGGGCAGCAGCGCTGAAGCGGGACCGGTCGCGGCTCAAGCTATTTACCCCGTTTGGACCGTTCTTGGTCGCCGGCGGCTTTGTTGGAGCCTGGTTCGGGCCGGCGATCGCGGCCTATCTCGGCTATGGCTCGGGGTGAGCGTTGGCCGCGCTGCGCGTGAAAGGATGCCGACATGTTGCGCTGGTTGACCGCGGGTGAGTCGCATGGACCGTCTCTGGTGGCGATCCTCGAGGGCCTGCCCTCGCACGTCCAGGTCACGACCGCCGACCTGCAGGACTCCCTGGCCCGCCGCCGGTTGGGCCATGGGCGCGGGGCACGGATGGCCTTTGAGGCTGACGAGGTCGCCCTGGTGGGCGGCGTACGGCACGGCTTGACGCAGGGTGGGCCGGTGGCGATCACCATCGCTAACACCGAGTGGCCCAAGTGGGAGCAGGTCATGTCGGCCGATCCCGTCGACCCGGCTGCCCTGGCCACGATGGCGCGCAATGCGCCGCTGACCAGGCCGCGGCCGGGTCACGCCGACCTCGCCGGCATGCAGAAGCATGGCTTTGAGGAGGCGCGACCGATCCTGGAGCGAGCCTCCGCGCGCGAGACCGCGGCACGGGTCGCCCTGGGCAGGGTGGCCGCAAACTTCCTCGAGCAGGCCGCCGGGGTGCGTTTGGTGGCCCACGTGGTCGAGTTGGGTGGTGTGCCGGCTCCCGCTGGGGTGCTGCCGACGCCGGACGACGTGGCCGCGCTCGATGCAGATCCCGTGCGCTGCCTGGACGCTGAGGCGAGCGCTGCGATGGTGGCGCGGATCGATCAGGCGCACAAGGACGGCGACACCCTCGGGGGCGTGGTGGAGGTGCTTGCCTACGGACTGCCGCCGGGGCTCGGATCACACGTCCACTGGGACCGCCGGTTGGACAGCAGGCTGGCCGGAGCCCTCATGGGCATTCAGGCGATCAAGGGCGTCGAGGTTGGCGACGGGTTCGCGCTGGCGGCCACTCCGGGCTCCCTGGCGCACGATGAGATCGTGGCCACCGAGACCGGCGTCCGGCGTACGTCGGGGCGCTCAGGCGGCACCGAAGGCGGGATGTCGACCGGCGAACCGCTGCGGGTGCGGGCGGCGATGAAGCCGATCGCCACCGTTCCCCGCGCGCTGCGCACCATCGACGTCGCCACGGGTGAGGCTGCGGTCGCCCATCACCAGCGTTCGGACGTGTGTGCGGTACCGGCGGCGGGTGTGGTTGCCGAAGCCATGGTCGCCTTGGTGCTGGCCGACGCGGTGCTGGAGAAGTTCGGTGGCGATTCGCTGACCGAGACCCGTCGCAACGTGCGCGCCTACCTCGACGCGCTCAGCATCCGGTGACCCCGCCTCCGGCAGCCCCGGAACAGGCAGCCCCGCAGCCGGCAGCCCCGGACCAGGCAGGCCCGCATCAGGGTGCGGCCGCGGACGGAGCGCGCACGGGGCCGCGCGTCATCCTGATCGGACCGATGGGTGCGGGCAAGTCGACCGTGGCCCGTTTGCTCGCCGCCAGGTGGCAGTGCCCGGTCCGGGACACCGACGCCGACATCGAGGCGAGCCAAGGGCGCAGCATCTCCGACATCTTTGTCGACGAGGGCGAGGACTACTTCCGTCGCGTCGAGCGCGCCGCAGTCGCGGCGGCGCTGGACTTCGCGGGCGTGCTCTCGCTGGGCGGTGGCGCCGTCCTAGCGGACGAGACGCGGGCGCTGCTCGCCGGCCGACCAGTGGTCTATCTCCAGGTCGGCCTTGCCGAGGCCGTTAAGCGCGTGGGCATGGGCACCTCCCGGCCGCTGCTGCTCGGCAACGTCCGCGCGCGCGTCAAGGCGTTGCTCGACGAGCGGGACCCGATCTATACCGCGGTCGCGCGCTGGCGGATCGCCACCGACGGTCTTAGCGCGCGCGAGGTGGCGGATCAGATCGAGGAAGCGATGCAGGTCCCCGTGGGCGGTGCGCGCGATGCCTGAGTTGTCACGGATCGCCGTCGCCGGACCGAGCCCCTATGAAGTCCTGGTCGGGCAGGGCCTGATGGGCGAGGTAGCGACCCAACTTGCCGCGTGGTCCACGCCCCCGCAGCGGGTTGCCCTCGTCCTCGACGGGGCGCTCAGTGCGTTGGCCGAGCCGTTGCGCGCCGCGCTCGCGGAGAGCTTCCAGTTGCTGGAGATCGTCCTGCCGAGCGGGGAGGCAGCCAAGACCACCGCGGCGGTGCACGAAGCCTGGGGCCAGCTCGGCAGCGCGGGTTTCACTCGATCCGATGCGGTCGTGACCTTCGGCGGTGGCGCCACCACCGACGTGGGCGGCTTCATCGCGGCAACCTGGCTGCGCGGCGTTCCTGTGCTGCACGTGCCGACGACGGTGCTCGGCATGGTCGACGCCGCAGTGGGTGGCAAGACGGGCATCAACTCCGGAGCAGGCAAAAACCTCGTCGGTGCGTTCCATGAACCTGCCGGCGTGATCTGCGATCTCGACCTGATCGCCGGACTGCCGGTCGCCGAGGTGGCGTCGGGGCTGGCCGAGGCCGTGAAGTGCGGTTTCATCGCGGATCCGGAGATCCTGCCCCTGGCCGCGCGGTTGCCTCCGCTCGCGGACGCGGTCGGGTCACCGACGCTGCGCTCGGTCATCGAGCGGGCCATCGCCGTCAAGGCAGCGGTCGTCGCCGGAGACCTCCGGGAGACGCATGGTGCCTCGCTCGGCGGTTCCGCCGGGCACCCCGGTCGTGAGGTGCTCAACTACGGCCACACGCTGGCGCATGCGATCGAGCGGCACGAAGACTACGGAATCCGCCATGGCGAGGCCGTGGCGATCGGCTGCGTCTTTGTAGCCGAGGTAGCAGCACGCGTGGGTCTCATCGACACCGCTCTGGTCCAGCGGCACCGGGAGGCCTTCGGTGCCCTCGGCCTACCCATCGGCTATCGCGGTGCCGACTTCGAGACGCTGCGAGCCACGATGGCCGTCGACAAGAAGTCCCGTGGCGCCACCCTGCGCCTGGTGGTGCTGAGGGGACTGGCGGATCCGACGATCCTCGCCGGCCCCGCGGAGAGCGTGTTGAGCGAGGCGTATGCCGCGCTGGCTCGGGAGAGGTGGGGAGATGGCTGATTCGTCGATGGGGGAGAGCCCCCGCGGTGGGCGGTTCGTGTTGGTCCTCAACGGGCCCAGCCTCGGCAGGCTCGGCCGCCGGCAGCCGGAGATCTATGGCACCACCACCCACGACGAACTGGCGGCGCAGTGCGTCGCGTGGGGCGCCGCGCTCGGCCTGTCCGTTGAGGTGCGCCAGACCAACCACGAGGGTGAGTTGCTGGATTGGCTCAACCAGGCGGCCGACGACGGGATCCCTGTGGTCCTCAACGCCGGGGCGTGGACGCACTACTCCTGGGCCCTGTATGACGCGTGCGCCCAGCTCACCGCGCCCCTGATCGAGGTGCACCTCTCCGACCCCGAACGCCGACCCGAGGTCTTCCGGCACATGTCGGTCGTGCAACCGCACGCGACGACCCGGTTTGTGGGGCTCGGGATCGAGGGCTATCGACTCGCGTTGGCCGACCTGGCGACCGGCGGCTGATTCGCCAGGACGCTGCGGAGCCGCTTGAGCCCGCGGTGCCGAGCGACGCGCACGGCCGTCGGTGTCATGCCGAGGGCGCGGGCCGTGGCTGCGACATCGAGGCCCACGACGTCAAGACAGGCGACGACTTCGGCCTCTCGTGTGGGCAGGTCGGCGAGCGTGCGGCGTACCCAATCCTCTTGAGCGACATCGGCGGCCAGGCTGTCGTAGCTGCCCCAGCGCGGGTTCTCGTCGAAGTCGGCACCAAAGGTGTCGCGCCGGTGCGCCTTGCGCTGAGCATTGGCGTCGAGATTGCGCGCGATGCCAAACAACCACCCGGCGAAATCCGACGGTGACCCGCGGAAGTCGCCGATCCGCTGGGCCGCGACCAACCAGGCCTCAGCCGCCAGATCCTCCGCAGCATGGGCGGGGTCGCCCATCGGGCGGGTCCGGAGCCAGACGACCAAGCGCCCGGCGAAAAGACGATAGAGCTCCCGCCAGGCAGCACCGTCACCGCGCTGTGCGCGGGCGATCAGATCGTCGGCGGGAACGATGGTTAGCTCCCGTTCCCGGGGCCCTTGATCGGACCGTCGCTCGTGCCACCGTCTGCTCGGCCGGACTTTGTGCCCTTCGGGCTCGGCTCGCGGCCACCCTGTGCACCCGAATGGGACGGGCCGCGCGGACCGGTGGAGGGGGCATGTGAAGGGGCGTTGCTGGGACCTTGACCGTTGGAGGCGCCGGTGCCGGGGCTGCCCTCGGCGCCGCCGGATCCGGCGCTCGGCAGGGTTGCCGGCGGGCTGTCGATGGGAGCCTGCTCGGGGAGAGTGGGCAGCACTGCTCCCGGAGTGCGCAGCTTGGTGCCCCGGTGCTTGTCGGCGCCACCGCTGGTGCCGGCGCCGGTGCCTTCTTGGCCCTTGGCCGGGCTGCTGACGTCGGGGCTGCGGTGCTGATCGAGGGGCTCATCGGGTCCGGCGAGCAGGTCGGCGGCGTAGGCGGCCCCACCGGCGATGAAGGCGACGGCGGCGACGGCAGAACCGATCCGCACGCCGGTCGAAGCGACGGGGCGGGCAACCTGCTGCGCCTGTTGGGCAGCAATCGCCGCGAGACGAGCCACAAAGGCCTCATCGTCGGGAGTCGGGAGCGGCAACCTGAGGAGGGCCGACTCGTTCGCGTAGCGCTTCTTGACAACTCCCATGCTAGAGCCGGTGGGAGGTCTAGTCAGCCTTTGGCAGCAAACTTCCCGCCGGAAGTCGAACGCTCCGCCGGCATCGCGGGGGGTCGATGCCGACGGAGCGTTTGCGAGATCGAAGGTTCGGAGCGGCCTTTCAGTTCCGAATCGAGCCTTCACTGGGTACATGTCGTCTGAGCCCCGAAGCGTTACATCGAATGTAAAAATTCTTTTCGACGAGGCGTGCGGGGGTGGGTTCGACGCTCGGAGCCGCGATTCTGGCCGCGCCGTGGCTCGCGATAAAGTGACGCTTCGCCCCCGGCCAACCAGAACGAGGATCAGCATCCATGGCAACAACGAACGACCTCAAGAACGGCATGGTTCTCAACCTTGACGGCCAGTTGTGGCAGGTGATCTGGTTCCAGCACCACAAGCCCGGCAAGGGCGGCGCGGTGGTGCGCACCAAGCTGAAGAACATCGAGTCCAACAAGACGGTCGACAAGACCTTCAACTCCGATGTCAAGGTCGAGGTCGCCTCGGTCGACAAGCGCACCATGCAATACCTCTACAACGACGGCACGTCCTACGTCTTCATGGACACCGGCACCTACGACCAACTGGAGATCACCCCCGACATCGTGGGCGATGCCAGCAACTTCCTGCTCGAGAACCAGGAAGCGATCGTTGCGACCAACGAAGGCCGCGTGCTCTACATCGAGATGCCAGCCTCGGTGGTGCTTGAGATCACCTACACCGAGCCCGGCCTGGCCGGCGACAGCGCTACCGGGCGCACCAAGCCCGCCACCTTGGAGACCGGACACGAGATCCAGGTGCCGCTCTTTATCGCCCAAGGCGAGAAGGTCAAGGTCGACACCCGCGACTCCTCCTACCTCGGGCGGGCCTGAGCCACAGTGGCTCATTCCAAGGCGCGTCCCAAGTCACGCAAGCGCGCGCTCGACATCCTGTATGCCGCGGAGTTGCGACGCCAGGAGCCGGTAGCCGCGTTGGAGCAGCTCATCGCCGATGGCGAGGCGCCGCACAATCCCTACACCCAGACCCTGGTGCGTGGCGTCGCCGAGCACGCCGCGGAGATCGATGTGCTCCTGGCCCGGCATTCACAGGGGTGGACGATCGAGCGGATGCCCGCGATCGATCGCACAGCGTTGCGCATCGCGGTCTTCGAGATGTTGTTCGGGGCGGAGGAGATTCCGGCGCCGGTGGCCATCGATGAGGCCGTCAAACTCGTCCGGGACCTCTCCACCGATGATTCGCCCGGCTTCGTCAACGGCCTTCTCGGTGCCATCGCCAAGTCGGCGGCACTGCGTTCCTGAGCCGGCCCCAACGGGTGATAGCCTCCCCGTGATCGACATCCTTTAACCACCGTCCCGAGAGGCGGAGAAGGAGGTCTGGCTGCAATGCCTGCACCTGAGTTCATCCCTCCAGCGGCCCCAGATACCGCGTCGGAGCCCGCTTCCGCAGACGCCGAGGGACGCATCGTCCTTGACGGCCGCGACATCAACCGCGCGCTCACCCGCATCGCCCACGAGATCTTGGAGCGCAACAAGGGCGCGGCCGAGTTGGTCCTCCTGGGGATCCCCAGCCGCGGCGTCCCGCTGGCTCGCCGCCTGGCCGAGCGGATCGCCGCCGTCGAGGGACATTCGGTGCCGGTCGGCTCACTCGACATCACGATGTACCGCGACGACCTGCAGCGCGGCCCCGCTCGGGCGTTGATGCCCACCGAGATTCCCGCCGGGGGCATCGAAGAGAAGGTCGTGGTGCTCATCGACGACGTGCTCTTCTCCGGCCGAAGCATTCGGGCCGCGCTTGACGCCATCGGCGACATCGGCCGGCCGCGCGCGGTCCAACTCGCCGTGCTGATCGACCGAGGACACCGCGAACTCCCGATCCGTGCCGACTTTGTCGGCAAGAACCTGCCCACCTCGCTCGTGGAGCGAGTCCGCGTGCGGGTGGCCGAACTCGATGGCCACGACGGGGTGCGGATCTCGGGGATCGCCTCATGAAGCGGCACTTGCTGAGCGCGGCCGACCTGACGCGCGCCGAGGCCGAACTCGTGCTGTCCACGGCCGCCGAACTCCGCTCGTTGGCCGACCGCCCGATCAAGAAGTTACCGGCGCTGCGCGGCCGCACGGTGGTCAACCTCTTCTTTGAGGACTCCACGCGCACCCGGATCTCCTTCGAGGCGGCGGCCAAGCGTCTCTCGGCGGACGTGATCAACTTCGCGGCCAAGGGCTCTTCGGTCTCGAAGGGGGAGTCGCTCAAGGACACCGCGCTGACCCTCGAAGCGATGGGCGCGGATGCGGTCGTGGTCCGCCACAGTGCCTCCGGCGCCCCGCATCGGCTCGCGAACTCCGGCTGGGTGCGCTCGTCGGTGGTCAACGCCGGGGACGGGACCCACGAGCACCCGACGCAGGCGCTGCTTGACGCGTTCACCATGACGCGGCATCTCGGCCCCCGCAACGGCGGCACCCTCGACGGTCAACGGATCGCCATCGTCGGCGATGTGCTGCACTCGCGGGTCGCGCGCTCCAACGCGTTGCTGCTGGAGACCTTGGGAGCCGAGGTCACGCTGGTTGCCCCGCCCACGCTCCTGCCGGTCGGTGTGGAGAGCTGGCCGGTGGCGACGTCCTACGACCTGGACTCGGTGCTGCCCAAGGCGGACGCGGTGATGATGCTGCGCGTGCAGCGTGAGCGCATGCACGCGGCGTTCTTCCCGACTGCCCGCGAGTACAGCCGCCGCTACGGGCTGGACGGCCGCCGGATGGCGACGCTGCAGGAGCACGCGATCGTCATGCACCCGGGCCCGATGGTGCGCGGGATGGAGATCTCCGCCGAAGTCGCGGACTCCGACCGCTCGGTGATCGTCGAGCAGGTCACCAATGGCGTGGCCGTGCGCATGGCGGTGCTCTATCTCCTCCTCGGCGGCAGCGAACCCGCCACCACCACCGAAGGGAGCGCTTCGTGAGCGCCGATTATCTGATCACTGGGGTTGCCGTGCTCGGCGCCGAGCCGACCGACCTGCTGATCGAGGACGGCCGCATCGCTGCCGTCGGAGCAACGGCCGGCGACCGGGGTGCCCGCGAGACCATTGCCGCCGATGGCTGGATCGCGCTGCCGGGGTTGGTGGACCTGCACACGCACCTGCGTGAGCCGGGGCGCGAGGACGCCGAAACCGTCGAGACCGGCACCCGCGCGGCCGCCCTCGGTGGTTTCACTGCGGTCCACGCGATGGCCAACACCGACCCGGTGGCCGACACCGCGGGCGTCGTCGAGCAGGTATGGCGTCTTGGCCGGGAGGCCGGCTACTGCGACGTCTACCCCGTCGGAGCGGTGACCGTGGGGCTGGCCGGAGTCCAGCTGGCCGAGCTTGGCGCGATGGCCGACTCCGCGGCGCGGGTTCGGGTCTTCTCCGACGACGGCAAGTGCGTGGCCGACCCGCTGCTCATGCGCCGGGCGCTCGAATACGTCAAGGCCTTCGACGGGGTCATCGCCCAGCATGCCCAGGAGCCGCGGCTCACCGAAGACGCCCAGATGAACGAAGGCGAGCTGTCCGGACGGCTCGGGCTCGCGGGTTGGCCCGCCGTCGCCGAAGAGGCGATCATCGCGCGCGACTGCCTCCTGGCGGCCCACGTGGGCTCGCGTCTGCATGTCTGCCATGTCTCGACCGCGGGTTCGGTGGAGATCGTGCGGCAAGCCAAGGCCAACGGCTGGCAGGTCACGGCCGAGGCATGCCCCCACCACCTGCTGCTGACCGACGAGCTGGCCGCAACCTACGACCCGATCTACAAGGTCAACCCGCCGCTGCGGAGCGCGGCCGACGTGGCAGCGCTGCGGGCCGGCCTGGCCGACGGCACCATCGACATCGTCGCGACCGACCACGCCCCGCACCCGCACGAGGACAAGGACTGCGAGTGGGCCTCGGCCGCCTTCGGCATGTTGGGCCTGGAGACCGCCCTGTCGATCGTCCAGGCAACGATGGTGGACAGCGGACGCCTCGATTGGGCAGGAGTCGCCGAGCGGATGTCGATCGCCCCGGCCCAGATCGGGCGCGTCGCCGACCACGGACAGCCGATTGAGCCGGGAGCCCCGGCCAACCTTGCCCTCTATGACCCGCGGCAAACCCGCACGATCGTGGCCGGTGAGTTGGCCTCGCTGTCGCGCAACACGCCGTACGCCGGCATGGAACTGCCGGGTCGGATCATGGCGACCTTCCTGCGGGGCCGGGCGACAGTGCGGGACGGTCACTTGGTCTGACGGCGGGGTCAGCGCCCTGCCCTCAGCGGCGGCCGGCGCGAAGAGAAGGCACGTCCTTTAACGATCCGTCCCGTGAGGCGGAGAAGGAGGTTGACGGTGATGGCTGCGCCAGCACTGCTCGTTTTGGAAGATGGCCGCAGTTTTGCGGGGGAGTCCCTCGGAGCCGAGGGCGAAACGTTCGGCGAAGCAGTTTTCGCCACCGGGATGACCGGCTATCAGGAGACCCTGACCGATCCGTCCTACCACCGGCAGGTCGTGGTGATGACCGCGCCGCACGTCGGCAACACGGGGTGGAACGACGAAGACGACGAGTCCGACCGCATCTGGGTCAGTGGCTATGTGGTGCGCGACCCCGCCCGCGTCGCCTCCAACTGGCGCTCGACGCGGTCCCTCGCTGAGGAGCTGCGGCGGCAACAGGTGGTGGGCATCAGCGGGGTCGACACCCGGGCCCTCACCCGACACCTCCGTGAGCGCGGGGCCATGCGGGTGGGGATCTCCACCGTCGAGCGCGATCCGGCGAGGCTCGCCGAGCGGGTCCGTGAGAGCGCGCCGATGGTCGGCGCCAATCTGTCCGCCGAGGTCTCCACGCGGGAGGCCTACGTGGTGCCGGCGGTGGGGGAGAAGCGCTTCACCGTCGCCGCGCTCGACCTAGGGATCAAGGCGTCGACTCCGCGGCTGCTGAGCGAGCGCGGCATCGAGGTGCACGTGCTGCCGGCCACCGTATCGATCGAGGAAGTGCTGGCCCGGCGTCCAGACGGGCTCTTCTTCTCCAACGGACCAGGCGACCCGTCCGCGACCACCGGACAGGTCGAGTTGCTCCGAGCCGCCCTGGCTAGCGGCCTGCCGTACTTCGGGATCTGCTTCGGAAACCAGCTGTTTGGCCGGGCGCTCGGCTTTGAGACCTACAAACTCGCGTACGGACACCGCGGGATCAACCAGCCCGTGCTCGACCGCACAACAGGACGGGTCGAGGTGACCGCCCACAACCACGGGTTCGCGGTGCGCGCGCCGCTCGACCGGGTCACCCCCACCGACTACGGGACGGCGTCTGTGTCGCACCTATGCCTCAACGACGACGTGGTGGAGGGGCTGGAACTGCGCGACTCTGCGGGGCGGCTGCGGGCCTTCTCGGTGCAGTACCACCCGGAGGCCGCGGCCGGACCGCACGATGCGGCGTACCTGTTCGACCGCTTTGCCACGCTGATGGAAGGGGGCCGCTGATGCCGAAGCGCACCGACATCTCATCGATCCTGGTGATCGGCTCGGGCCCGATCGTGATCGGCCAAGCCTGCGAGTTCGACTACTCCGGGACGCAGGCCTGCCGAGTGCTCCGGGCCGAGGGCTTCCGGGTGATCCTCGTCAACTCCAACCCCGCGACGATCATGACCGATCCGGACTTCGCCGACGCCACCTACGTCGAGCCGATCACCCCGGCGTACGTCGAGCAGGTCATCGCGCGCGAGCGGCCCGACGCGCTCCTGGCGACCCTCGGTGGGCAGACCGCGCTCAACACGGCCATGAGCCTGCACGCCTCGGGTGTCTTGCAGCGCTATGGCGTCGAGCTCATCGGCGCCTCGGTGGCTGCCATCGAGCGCGGCGAAAACCGCGAGACCTTTAAACAGATCGTCGCCAAGGTTGGCGGAGAGAGCGCCCGCTCGGTCATCGCGCACTCGCTGGACGAGTGCGTCGCCGCAGCCGACGAGCTGGGCTATCCGATGGTCGTCCGCCCCTCCTTCACGATGGGTGGCTCCGGATCGGGAATGGCGTATGACGAGCACGACCTGCGCGCGATCGTCGAGGCTGGCCTCACCGCGAGCCCGACCAGCCAGGTGTTGTTGGAGGAGTCGATCCTCGGCTGGAAGGAGTACGAGCTTGAGGTGATGCGCGATCGGGCCGACAACGTCGTGATCGTGTGCTCGATCGAGAACCTCGACCCGATGGGCGTGCACACCGGTGACTCGATCACGGTGGCGCCCGCCATGACGCTCACCGATCGCGAGTTCCAGCGCCTGCGCGACCTCGCCATCGAGATCATCCGCGAGGTGGGAGTCGAGACGGGCGGGTGCAATATCCAGTTCGCCATCAACCCCGCTGACGGGCGGATCATCGTGATCGAGATGAACCCCCGGGTCTCGCGCTCCTCGGCCCTCGCCTCCAAGGCAACGGGCTACCCGATCGCCAAGATTGCCGCCAAGGTGGCGGTCGGCTACACGCTCGATGAGATCCCCAACGATGTAACGACGCACGGGGGCGGTGCAGCCGCCGCTTCCACGCAGGGAACGGCGGCGGCGTTTGAGCCGACGCTCGACTATGTCGTGGTCAAGGTGCCGCGGTTCGCGTTCGAGAAGTTCCCGGGAGCCGATCCGACGCTGACCACCCACATGAAGTCGGTCGGTGAGGTGATGGCGATCGGACGCAACTTCACCGAGGCGCTGCAAAAGGCGCTGCGGTCGCTGGAGGACAAGACTGCCGTCTTCGACTTCACCCCGGCCCCGGAGACGCTGCCGGAGACCTTGACGGCCATCGCGACCCCGCACGACGGCCGGCTGCAGCAGGTGATGCGGGCCATCTGTGCGGGAGCCACCCCCGAGCAGATCCACGCCGCCACCGCCATCGATCCGTGGTTCGTCGATCAACTCTTCCTCCTCGCCGAGGTGGGCGCCGAGCTGGGGGCGGCCGAACGCCTCGATCCGGCACTCCTGCGGCGCGCTAAGCGGCACGGCTTCAGCGACGCCCAGATCTCGGCCCTCCGAGGACTCCCCGAAGACGTGGTTCGCGGCGTGCGGCACGCGTTGGGCATCCGTCCGGTCTTCAAGACGGTGGACACCTGTGCCGCCGAGTTCGCGGCGTGGACGCCCTACCATTACTCGAGCTACGACGAGGAGACCGAGGTGGTCGCCCGGGAGCGGCCTGCCGTGTTGATCCTGGGCTCGGGCCCCAACCGGATCGGCCAGGGCATCGAGTTTGACTACTCCTGCGTGCACGCGTCCCAGGCGCTCTCCGCCGTCGGCTACGAGACCGTCATGGTCAACTGCAACCCCGAGACGGTGTCCACCGACTACGACACCTCCGACCGCCTCTACTTCGAGCCGTTGACCCTCGAGGACGTCTTGGAAGTGGTGTATGCCGAGCAGCAGGCCGGCCCGGTCGTCGGCGTGATCTGCCAACTGGGGGGACAAACGCCACTGGGCTTGGCTCGGGGCCTGGCCGACGCCGGCGTACCCATCGTCGGCACCACCCCGGAGGCGATCCACCTGGCCGAGGAGCGCGGTGCGTTCGGCCGGGTCCTGGCGGAGGCCGGACTGCCCGCCCCCAAACACGGGTTGGCCTACTCCTTCCAGGAGGCGAAGCGGATCGCCGCCGAGATCGGCTACCCGGTGCTGGTGCGACCCTCCTACGTCCTCGGTGGCCGCGGGATGGAGATCGTCTATGACGAGGCGACCCTGGAGGGCTACATCGAGCGCGCCACCGAAGTGACCCCTGCACACCCGGTGCTGGTGGACCGGTTCATTGACGACGCCGTCGAGATCGACGTGGACGCCCTCTATGACGGCCACGAGCTCTATCTCGGTGGGGTGATGGAGCACATCGAGGAGGCCGGGATCCACTCCGGTGACTCCTCGTGCGCGCTGCCCCCGATCACGCTCGGTGCCGCCGAGATCGCCAAGATCCGCGCAGCCACCCTCGCGATCGCCGACGGAGTCGGCGTCCGAGGCCTGCTCAACATCCAGTTCGCCTTGGGTGCCGACGTCTTGTACGTCCTGGAAGCCAACCCACGGGCGAGCCGCACGGTGCCGTTCGTCTCCAAGGCCACGGCGGTGCCGCTGGCCAAGGCGGCCGCACGGGTGATGTTGGGGGAGTCGATCGCCGACCTGCGCGTGGCGGGCCTGCTGCCGGCCAGCGGCGACGGCGGGGACCTCCCGGCAGATGCGCCGATCGCGGTGAAGGAGGCCGTGATGCCGTTCAACCGCTTCCGCGGCGCCGACGGCAAGACGGTCGACACGGTGCTCGGCCCGGAGATGCGTTCGACCGGCGAGGTGATGGGTCTGGCGGGAACCTTCGGCGAGGCCTTCTCCAAGAGTCAGACGGCTGCCTACGGTTCGCTGCCGGTCTCCGGCAACGTGTTTGTCTCGATGGCCAACCGTGACAAGCGCACCATGATCTTCCCGATCAAGCGGCTCGCCGACCTCGGGTTCCGCGTCTACGCGACGCAGGGCACCGCCGAAGTGCTCCGGCGCAACGGCATCGCGGCCGAAGTGGTCCGCAAGCACTTCGAGGGCACCGGCCCCGCGGGCGAGCCCACCACGGTCCAGCTGATCAGCACGGGCAAGATTCAACTCGTGGTCAACACTCCCCACGGCTCGGCGAGCGGTGGCTCGCCGCGCATCGACGGCTACGAGATCCGCACCGCTGCGGTGCAGGCCAACATCCCCTGCATCACCACGGCTCCGGGGCTCGGTGCGGCGGTGCAGGGCATTGAGGCGATGATTGCCGGGGACAT
>JBAQXA010000440.1:0-1514 GCA_049299195.1 Nocardioides sp. | reverse complement strand
GGTCCAGCCCAGCGCGTCATTTCCTGGCGGACAGCCGTCTCGTGCGGCACGATACTGGCGTGCCTGTCTGCTCGGCGTCCGCGAGTCTCACCCTGCGCTGGTCGCGCGCGGTGTTGCTCGGCTTCGTCACGCTGCTCACCGGCACCGTCGCTCACGCAAGCGCCGGGGGATTCCTCCCGAGCGCTTCGGCGATGGCCCTGCTGTTCGCGATCTGCGTGGTCGGCTCGGCGAGCCTGCTCGGCCGCACCGCCTCGATCCCGCTCCTGATCGGCATCGTCGCCGGCGGCCAGACTGCCGTCCACCTCTTGTTGTCACTGAGCGGTGGCCACGCGGGCGTTGCCCCGCCGCCTTCGGTCGTCGGCTTCGGCGATGGCGGCCTCATCGTCTCGGTGCCGTGGGCGTTCCTGGGCGAAGAGCTCACCGGTCACGTGCCGATGATGACGGCGCACCTCGTCGCCTCGATTGGCGTGGCGCTGTGGCTGTCGGTCGGCGAGACCGCGCTCTGGTCGGTGCTGCACTCGACCGCCGTCATCGTCTTGCGGCCGCTGCTGGTCGCCCGGGCGGCCCTGCTGGCCCAGCCCGCCCCGACGCCTCTCGTGCGCCTGCGCACGCTCATCGAGACCCCTGTGCTGCCGGCCCACCTGCCGGTGCTGGCCCGCTCCGTCGTCCGGCGAGGTCCGCCCGCGTTGCGGGCTGCCTGACCCTCACTGCACCGGTCTGCTCCGCGACGCCTCGTCGTCGCCACGACCCGTAGGCACCCCACCCGGCCGCGTCCGCATGTGACGTCGTCTGCCGGTTGGGGCTAGGTGCGCACCTCGTCCGACATCCCTGCACGGTGTCCGGCTGAGACGTTTCGGCGGACAGTTTCGCCCGACAGCATCGGCCGCGGACCCGGCATACATTCTTTCCAGGAGAAGACTCCATGAGCATCGACAACACCCTGACCCGGTCGGAGGCGCCGGGTGCCGACCAGCCAGACGGCGCCCCTCGCGGGCGCACCAAAAACGGGAGGGGCCTGTTCCGCGCGTTGTGGCGCTGGCACTTCTACGGCAGCTTCCTCGTCATCCCGATCCTGCTCGTCTTGGCGACGTCGGGCTTGATCTATCTGTTCCGGTTCCAGATCGACCCGCTGTTTGCCGGGGCCATGCGCAACGACCTGAGCAGCGGAGCGAGCTACCTGAGCCTGGCCGACCAGCAGGCCGCGGTGATCAGCGGCAACGAAGGCGCGATCATCATGTCGGTCACCGAGCCGCGCGAACTGGGCGACAACACCCGGTTCGTGATCGCCACTGCCGACGAAGCCGCCAAGGGGTTGGCTCCGTGGGAGATGGCCACCCAGGACGTCTACGTCAACCCGGCCACCGGTGAACTCGCCGGCACGGTCGACCCCAACAAGACCGTCTCCGGCTACGCGCTGCGGCTCCACAGTGAGTTGATGGTCGGCCCGAAGGCCGAGCGGATCATCGAGCTAGGCGCCTGCTGGGCGGTCGTGATGGCCCTCACCGGCTACTACC
>JBAQXA010000439.1:0-3016 GCA_049299195.1 Nocardioides sp. | reverse complement strand
CATCCGCCCCGCGCGCGAGCGCATGCGCCGGCAGCAGCGGGTGGAAGCCGAAGTAGGCCGCCCACGCCGCGTCCACGATCAGCGGCACGCCGCGCGCATGGGCGATGGCGGCGAGCGCTTCGATATCGGCCAGGGTGCCGACATAGGACGGCTCCCCCACAAAGACCGCCGCGGCCTCGGGGGCTCGGCCGAAGGCCTCGGTGAGGGCTGCCGGAGTCATGCCGATCGGCACCCCGCGCGCGGGGTCCACCTCGGCATTGACCCACACGGGCTCCAGCCCCGCGAGCACCATGCCGAGCAGGAGCGAGCGGTGCAGCGTGCGACCGATGATCACCTGCTGACCGGGCCGCGCGGCCGCAAGTGCGATGGCCTGGTTGGCGTGGGTCGAGCCGGCGACCGAGAAGCGGCACCAGTCGGCGCCCCACAGTGCGGCCGCACGCTGCTCGGCTTCGCTGCACAGCGCGGTGGCTTCCTTGATCGAGGCCAGCGCGCCATACAGCGGCAGGTCGGCGGCGACAACGGCACCGACTAGGTCGCCGCGATGGTGGTGGCCGGGGATCGTGAACGGCCCCGCACCCGTGCGGCGCTCCTCGCGCTCGTGCCAGCTCAGCCAGGCGTCGAGGAGCGGGGCGTCGCGGCGCAGCCCCAGCGGATCGGTCGGCAGCAAGGTCAGCGCTGGGTGACGAAGTAGTTGAGCCCGGTGTCGTCGCCCGACGGCGTGGCGGCGAGCTCCACGGCGTACGCCGCGGTCTGCAGGCTGGCTGAGAAGGCGCCGCCCGCGTTGCGCCGGTCGGTGACCTTGAAGCCGGCGTCGGTAAGCAGCTTGATGGCCCGGACGGAGACGGCCTTGGGGCGGCCATCGATCAACAGATTGATGTTGAAGCCCTCGCCCGGCGCAGAGGCGACCGAGAGCACCTTGCCCTTGGCGAGCGGGACCTGCTTGCTGGGGAAGTCGGCCGGGAGGTCGCCCGAAGTGTCGACCTCACCGCCATCGGAGGTCTCGATGGTGGGCTCATCGGTCGGGAGATCGGAGGGGGGCGGCGACGGCTCGGGGGCGGTGGAGGTCTGCTCGTCGCCCGGCGACGCGGTGGCGCTGGATCCGTCGGGCGATGCCGAGGAGTCGGCCTTGGGATCCTTCTCGCCGGCACAACCGGTGGCGCCGAGGAGCAGGCCGGTAGCCAACAGGGCCGCCAACGCGCGGTTGGGAAGATGCCGTCTGGTCATGGTGATTCCCCCGATGGTGATGCCGCTGGTGTCTGGGTCGAGCGCGGCGACTGGATCGTTCGCCAGCATGGACGATCATTCCACCTGCCCGGTTGCGCCTGCAGCCGAACGCAATCGCGGCTTCCGGCAAGCGGTGACCCGGGGCTTAGCATGGCCGGCGTGACGACGCCTGAACTTCCCGCCCGCGGAGCGACACCGCACACCTCCGCCTTCTGGCACGGCTTCGCCGACATGTCCCGCGTGGGGCGCGCCGAGTTTGCGCTGCACCGCGGCGAGGGGTGCAGCGTGTGGGACGTCGACGGCAACGAATATCTCGACGCCACCGCCGGACTCTGGTTCGCCAACGTCGGCCATGGTCGCCGTGCGATCGCGGAGGCGATGGCCGAGCAGGCGACGCGGCTCGCGGCATACAGCAGCTTTGGCGACTTCACGGTCGACACCACGATGCAGCTGGCCGACGAGGTCGCGGCGCTCAGCCCGATCCCCAACTCGCGCGTGTTCTTCACCTCCGGGGGCTCGGACTCGGTCGACACCGCGGTCAAAATGGTGCGCCGCTGGGCCGGGCTGACCGCTGCCGCGGGGGCACGGCCGCGCACGCGGATTGCCGTGCTGACGCACGCCTATCACGGCATGCACCAGGGCGGGACCGCGCTGGCCGGCATCCCCGCCAACCGGGAGAACAACCCGGGGCTCGACCCCGACGTCGTCCAACTCGCCCACGGTGATCTCGACCAGGCGATCGCTCAACTCGACGCGGCGGGCGATGTCGCCGCGGTCTTCGCAGAGCCGGTGACAGGGGCGGGCGGGGTGCACTTCGCGGGCGAGGACTTCCTGCGCGGGCTGCGCAAGGCCTGCGCCGAGCGCGAGGCGCTCTTCGTCGCCGACGAGGTGATCACGGGCTTCGGGCGCACCGGCGAGTGGTTCGCCTCCGGGTTGATGGGCCTGGAGCCCGACCTGCTGTTGTGCGCGAAGGGGCTCACCTCGGGCTACGCGCCGATGGGTGCAGTGCTCGCCTCCGAGCGGATTTGGGGGCCGTTCTACGCCGAGGGCGCGGGCGTTTGGCGTCACGGCTACACCTACGGCGGACATGCGGTCGCCGCTGCGGCCGGGCTGGCCAACCTCGAGATCATGCGCGCTGAGCGGCTCCCCGAGCATGTCGCGGCCCACGCCGACCACTTGCACTCCGCACTGCGCGCCGCCACCGCCGACGTCCCCGCAGTCAGCGACGTGCGGGTCGCGCCGGGCTACCTCGCCGCCGTACAACTTGCGGAGCCCGGCCGGATCGACGAGGCCATCATGGCCGTGCGCCGCCACGGCGTACTCACGCGAGGGCTCGTCGGCGGCGCGCTGCAGATCTCCCCACCCCTCACGCTCTCGGCCGCCGAGATCGACCTCCTCGCCTCCCGCCTCACCCCCGCCCTGCAGGGGATGTAGGGGGGTCGGATTCCCCGGTTGGCCGTCAAATTGCCCGGCCAGCAGGCAAAACTTCCCGGGCTAAGCGCCAGGATTGCCTGCCCAGTGGGGCTCGTGGGGCTCATGGGGAGCCAGAGGGGTATGCCGCCCGCGCACCGCAGCCGGGCACCCGCCGGCACGCGCCGCCACCCCAAGCTGCCCACGGACCCCGCCATGCAGGAGATGTAGGGGGGTCGGATTCCCCGGTTGGCCGTCAAATTGCCCGGCCAGCAGGCAAAACTTCCCGGGCTAAGCGCCAAGATTGCCCGCTCAGTGGGGCGTGTGGGACTCATGGGGAAGCGGAAGGGCGGTATGCCGAGTGGTCACCGCAGCCGAGCAC
>JBAQXA010000438.1:0-4523 GCA_049299195.1 Nocardioides sp. | reverse complement strand
GGTCACAGGGACTTATCAGGTTGTCCTGGGCCCTCTGCACCGAGCCGGGATGGGTCAGATCACGGCTGGGAGCTCATTGCCGGCATCGCGGATCCCCTTGGCGGTGTCGACCTTCAGCAGCAGCGCGCCGCCGATCACGAACAGCACGATGAGCGCAAAGATGGCCGGCCGGAAGCTCCCGGTGATCTGGTGTACGACGCCGAACAGCAGGGTGCCGAACCACGACGTCCCGCGATCGACCGCGTGATAGAAGGAGAAGTATTCCGCCTCCTTGCCGCGGGGGATCAACAGCGAGAAGTAGGAGCGCGCCAGCGCCTGCGTGCCGCCGAGCACGATGCCGATGGCCACGGCGAGTGCATAGAAGGGGAGCGGTGAACGCTCCGGGAGCACCATCGCGATCGTGACGATGATCATCCACACACCCAGCCCGGACAGGATCGTGCGCTTGGTGCCGTAGGTCCCCGCGAGGCGACCGAAGAGCAGTGCCCCGAAGTAGGCCACAAACTGGACGATGAGGATTGTGGCGATCAAGACGGTCTGGCTGAACTTGAGCTGTTCGGTGCCGTAGGTCGAGGACTGCGAGATCACCGTTTGGATCCCGTCGTTGAAGAACAAGTAGGCGAGCAGGAAGGTGACCGCGACCGGGTATTGCTTGAGGTCGCGGAAGGTTTGGCGTAGCTGGCCGAAGGACGCCTTGACCACGTTGCCCTCGACCGGAGTCGTGTTGGTGGGCGCATGATCGCGCAGGCGGAAGAACGGAATCAGGGCGAAGCCAGCCCACCACAGGCAGGCCGACAGCATGCTCCACCTGGTCGCATCGCCGAGGCTGAGGCCGAAGGGCAGCACGGTCACAACAGCGAGGTTGACGACCAGCAGGAGGCCGCCACCGAGGTAGCCCCACGCCCACCCGCGAGAGGAGACCCGGTCTCGCTCAAACTCCTCGGAGATGAGCGGCAAGATCGAGTCATTGACCACCAGCGAGGCCGCCAGGAACAGGTTGGCTCCCACCAGCGCGACGGCACCTAGCTGCCAGTTGTCCCCGGTGGTGAAGAACAACAGCGAGCCGAAAGCCGCACCGATCCACGCGAAGAGCGCAAGCAGCGCCTTCTTGTTCGCGACCCGGTCGACGTAGGAGCCCAAGGGCGGCAGCAGCAGAGCCGACAGGATCGTGGAGCCGGTGACCAGGTAGGCAGGCAGTGAACCTGGGTCAACCGGGATCCCTAGCAGGCTGACCCGGTTGTCGACCGCGGCCTCTTTCGCCACAGAGATCAGATAGGGCGCGGCCAGCACGGTCGAGACCGTCGTGACATAGGCAGAGTTGGCCCAGTCGTACCAGTACCACGCCTTTTGCTGTTGGGCGCGCCACAGAGGCGTGAGGTCGGCGACGGCGCCGTCTTCGGGTGTTCTCACTGGTGTTCCCTCCATAACCCGCGTTGGCTCAACACGGTCCTGAGTGTGTCGGTGCGATCGGTCATGACGCCATCGACACCTCTGTCGATGAGTTGCTGGATGTCGCTGGGGTCGTCGACGGTCCACACATGCAGCTGGATCCCGGCGGCGTGTGCCTTGCGCACCATGCGGGCAGTTGCCAGGGGGATGCGCGTGGAGCGGCGCGGCACTTGCAGAGCGTCGGGACCGCCGCGGAGCAACAGCTTGGCGAGACGGCCGCTGGGGGAGAGGCGGTAGGCCGCGACCTCAGCGGGACCTGCGGAGGTCGGCACCCGACCACCACTGATCCGCCGGAACTCCCTGAGCCGTCGGGTGCTGAAGGAGCCGACCAGCACGCGGTCGTGCGCGTCGTACTGCTCGATCAGTTGCCAGAGCGCCGCGCCGCACCCATCGGCCTTGAGGTCGATGTTGAAGGCCGCGTCGGGCAGTGCCTCGAAGAGTTCGGCCATGGTCGGCACATGGTGTTTGCCGGCGATCCGTGCGCAGGCAATCTCGGCGTAGGGCAGCGTCGCGATGAGCCCGGTGCCATCGGTCACCCGGTCCAGAGAGTCGTCGTGAAAGGCCACCAGCACGCCGTCGGCACTCAGGTGCACATCGGTCTCCAGATGGCGATAGCCCAAGCCGTAGGCGTGCCTAAAGCCAGCCAGGGTGTTCTCGAGGTGGCGGTTGTCCGGGTGCAGGGCCCCGCCGCGGTGTGCGAAGGCCAACACCCCCTCGGGAGTGCCCTTGTCGAGGTAGCGCCACGGACGTTGCGGGCTGCGACTCGGTGCCTCGGTGGCGACGCTCACCGGTGCAGTATGCACGCTCATGTGCCCATCGTGGACGCCGCAGCCCCGAGTGGGTATGGCGCGGCGTACTCAGGGGTGCCCCTGGGGGCAGGCCGGGCGTAGCCTCTGCCGAGTGAATGTGACAACGGTCCCGCTCCTGCGCCGGGTTGCTGCTCGAGATCCCCACGAGCCCGGGCGCACGGCCACCCCGCTTGAGTTGCTCTTCGACCTGGTGTTCGTGGTCGCGATCGCCAGCAACGCCGCCCAACTCCACCACGCGATCTCCGAGCATCACGTGATGGACGGGATCGTTGGCTACTCGATGTCCTGGTTTGCAATCTGGTGGGCCTGGATGGGGTTCACGTGGTTTGCCTCGGCCTACGACAACGACGACCCGCTCTATCGGGTGCTGGCGTTTGTGATCATGACCGGCTCGCTGATGCTGGCCGCTGCGATCCCCGACCTGTTCGTCGATGGTCAGTCTGTGTTGGCCGTCGTCGGCTACGCGGTCATGCGGCTGGGCCTGGTGGCCCTGTGGTTGCGGGTGGCCACGGGTGATCCCGAACGCCGCGCACTCGCGCTGAGGTACGCCATGGGCATCACGGCCGTCCAGGCCCTCTGGATCGTGCGGTTGTGGTTCCCCTCGGAGTGGTGGGTGCCCACCTTCTTCCTGTTTGTCGCCTGCGAGCTCTCGGTGCCGATCTGGGCCGAGGGCAAACAGGGGACCAGCCCCTGGCACCGCCACCACATCGCCGAGCGCTTCTCGTTGCTCACGATCATCGTGTTGGGCGAGGTCATCCTCTCCTCGGTGATGGCCGTGCAGTCCGCAGACGTCGCCGGCTGGGACTTCCTGCCCCTCGTCTTGGGCGGCCTGTTCTTGGTCTATGGACTGTGGTGGATCTACTTCAACCTGGCCCACCACGAGCTCACCGATGGCGGAGCCGTGACGTGGGTCTTCGCCTACGGGCACCTCATCATCTTCGCTTCGATCGCAGCATTGGGCGCGGGTCTCGCCGCGTCCGTCGATGCGCTGCAGGGCGATGGCCACCACAGCGACGGCCCCGCGGCGACCTGGGTGATGGCGGTCGGTCTCGCGCTCACCGCGCTCACGTTGGCTGGGATTCACGCGTTCGCCGGGCGAAACCTCTCCATCCTCGTGTCGCCGCTGCTGGTGGCAGGAGCCGCTTTGGTGGTCGGGTTTATCGGGCTGCCCGTCGAGTGGGCCTCGCTCGCCATGGGCCTGGTGGTCGTCGCTGCCGTGGCCGATCACGTCCTGCGCAGAGATCGTGTCGTTGTCGCTGCTCCGCTCGGGTGATCCCGGCCTAGTGGGCGTCATGTCACGGGGCCAAAACCCACTGTGCAAAAGGGAAGTGCCTGCACGGATGCTGAACCGTTTGGGTGGCGCGCCCCTGTTTCACGCTCAGCACCGGACGCGAAAGGTCAAACGGTTCAGCATCCGTGCGGTCGCGCCTTCCTTGACCAGCCCTCGGCCAGGGTGCGGTGGAAGAAGCGTTCGATCTTGCCGTTGGTCCGGGGTCGGTAGGGTCGAGTGTTCTTCGGTGTGATGGCCAGGTCGGCGCAGGTTTCGCGCCACAGGTGGGACTTGTAGCAGCTGCCGTTGTCGCTGAGCACGCGCTTGACGGTGACGCCGCGTTCGGCGAACCACGCGACTGCGTTACGCAGTACCTCGGTCGCCGTCTCCTTGGTCTCGTCGTCGTGGGCCTCGACGTAGGCGATGCGGGCGTGATCGTCGATGACGGTGTGCAGGTAGCAGGTTCCGATCAGCGGTTGGTAGCGCTTGTTCTTGGGGCCGCTGCCAGCCGGGCCTTCCTCGCGGTAGCGGTCGGCCCACTTCTTCGCAGTGCGCCAGGAGACGTCGTAGCGCTCCATCTACAGGTCAGACCGTGTCGTCGCAGGATCTCGACCAACCTGCCTGGGCATCACAACTAGTGGGGGAGCGGGCTCAGAGGTCCTGGAAGCTCTCGATGCTCGCGCCGAGTTCATTGAGCCGCTCGGCGAGATCCTCATAGCCGCGGTGGATGACGTAGGTAGAGCGCAGGACCGAGGTGCCCTTGGCGGCCAGCATGGCGAGCAGGATGACGACCGCCGGCCGCAGTGCGGGTGGGCAGCCGATCTCGGTGGCGCTCCAATGCGTCGGGCCCTCCACCATTACCCGGTGGGGATCAAGCAGCTTGACGTGCCCGCCGAGCTTGTTGAGCTCCACCAAGTAGATCGCCCGGTTCTCATAGACCCAGTCATGGATAAGGGTCTGCCCTTTGGCAGAGGCAGCGATGACCGCGAAGAAGG
>JBAQXA010000437.1:0-4405 GCA_049299195.1 Nocardioides sp. | reverse complement strand
GCCTTTTGGGTGCCGAAGCTGCCAGCCGCCTGTCCGCTCTCCCCGGCCGAGGGGGAGTGGCGCACCGGTTGGTCCTAGCGGCGGCCAAGGGCGCGCCAGCCGCAAGCGTTCGCTGCGCACGCTTATGGCGGTCAATCAGGCCGTTTGGCAGCCGTAATCGTTCGCTGCGCACGCTTGTGGCGGTGCGGCTCGAGCTGTCGCTCTCACCAGCCTCGGGCGCGCCAATCACCCAGGCTCGGCCGCTCGACGCCAAGTGTGGAATCACCGCCATGGCCGGGATAGAACCAGGTCGAGTCGGGCAGCGTGCCGAAGATCTTGTGCTCCACCTCGTCGATGAGCTGCGCAAACGCCTCGTCGGAGCCAAACGTGTTGCCCACCCCGCCGGGGAAGAGCGAGTCACCGGTGAACAGGTGGTCCCCACCCTCGGAGTCCTTGATGTGCAGGGCGATCGAGCCCGGCGTGTGGCCAGCGATCGCCAACACGGTCGCCGAGCACTTGCCGATCGACACGGTGTCGCCGTGGCCGACGCGGCGGTCGATGGTGACGCCGGTCTGCTCGGTGATGGCGTCGGCGTCCGGCTCCCCAGCCACAACCTCGGCGCCCGTTGCCTCAACGATCTCGCGCAGCGCGCGGTGATGGTCCCAGTGCTGATGGGTCGTCACAACCGTCGTGAGACCGCCGTCTCCGATCAACTCGAGCAGGCGCTCGGCGTTGTCCGCGGCGTCGATGAGGACCTGGTCGCCGGTGTGGGCGCACGTCAGCAGATAGCAGTTGTTGTGCATCTCCGGGTCGACCGACGCCTTGGCGATGGTGAGGCAGCCAGCGACGCGCACGTCGGCCGGTCCGCCGGGTTGGACTACTCCCGTGTACGTCGTTGCCATGGGCCGAGTGTAGGGAGCGGTTCGTCACTCGCGACACCCTGTCCGCCGCCGCGGCCGATGAGCCACCAGACCAGATCCCGCTGCGAGCCGGTGATCACCTGGCCGCCGCCACCGACCTCGGTGTCGCCCTCGGGGGAGCGGAGGGTGAGCTGCACCTCGGGCTCCCGGTCGAAGGCGGCCACTTTGGTCAGGTAGGCGACGAAGTCGTCGTCCCAATCGGCTTGGGTGTAGCCCGCGCCCAGATCGGTGTGGTGGATCTCGACCTCACGCCACCGAGCACCGATCCAGTCCAGCACCGACCAGGGCGGACCGTCGATCACGCGCGGCAGCAGGTGTCCGAGCAGGTCGGCCGGGCAGGACTCGAACGCGTCCCGCAGGTCGTCGCAGGAGGAGGCGTTGAGCGCGCGCAACTCGGCCACCGGCCAAGCGGCCCGCTCGTCGATCTCGGCGTCCCGACCGGCATTGGTCTCATAGACCCACGAGGGCTCACCGGCCATGGCGGCCCGGACCGCGCGATCGATGCCCGTGGCATTGGACGCGACGTGGGACACGACATGGGCCATGGTCCAGCCCGGCAGCACCGAGGGCGCGCCAAACTGTGCGTCGGTGAGCCCGGCCACCGTGCGCAGATAGCGCTGGGTCGCGGCTTCGACCTGGGCAAGGGTGGTGTCGCGATCGGTGTCGAGGGGGTGACCCCCCGATGTCTCGGATTCGGTGTGGTCGGTCATGATGCCCATTGAACCGGTTTGGACCCGCCCGCGTCTTGCGAACGTTTGTTCGATTTTTTCGCTAGGGTGGCAAATCGCAGAGCAATCACGACAGACGAGGGATCCGTGGCCGACAAGCTGATCATCAGGGGCGCGCGCGAGCACAACCTGAAGGACGTTTCGCTCGAACTGCCCCGAGACGCGCTGATCGTCTTCACCGGGCTCTCCGGCTCAGGCAAGTCGAGCCTCGCCTTCGACACGATCTTCGCCGAGGGTCAGCGTCGCTATGTCGAGTCGCTGTCGGCATACGCCCGGCAGTTCTTGGGCCAGATGGACAAGCCCGACGTCGACTTCATCGAGGGCCTTTCGCCGGCGGTCTCGATCGACCAGAAGTCCACGTCCAAAAACCCCCGCTCGACCGTCGGGACGATCACCGAGGTCTATGACTACCTGCGGCTGCTGTTCGCCCGCGCCGGCCGCCCGCACTGCCCCGAGTGCGGGTCCCCGATCGAGCGGCAGACCCCGCAGCAGATCGTCGACCGCATCCTGACGCTGGAGGAGGGCAAGCGCTTCCAGGTGCTCGCTCCGGTCATCCGCGGCCGCAAGGGGGAGTACGTCGACCTCTTCCGACAGCTCCAAGTGCAGGGGTTCTCGCGGGCTCGGGTCGACGGCGACATCGCCGCCCTCGATGCCCCGCCCACGCTCAACAAACAGCAGAAGCACACCATCGAGGTGGTGATCGACCGGCTGGCGGTCAAGCCCAGCGCGAAGCGGCGGCTGACCGACTCGATTGAGACCGCGCTCGAACTCGCGGGCGGCATCGTGCTCATCGACTTCGTCGACACCGATCCGGGCGACCCTCACCGCGAGATGAGATTCTCCGAAAAGATGGCGTGCCCCAACGAGCACGACATCGACACCGATGAGTTGGAGCCGCGCTCCTTCTCCTTCAATTCTCCCTTTGGCGCCTGCCCCGCCTGCCACGGGCTCGGCACCCGCATGGAGGTGGACCCCGAGCTCGTGGTGCCCGACCCCGAGGCGACCTTGGCAGCGGGTGCGATTGCGCCGTGGAGCAGCGCCTACGTCGCCGACTACTTCCTGCGGTTGATGAACGCGCTGGGGGAGGAGCTCGGCTTCGACCTCAACACCCCGTGGCGGCAACTGCCGGCCAAGGCCAGGGCGTCGCTGCTCGACGGCCATCCGACCAAGGTGCACGTCGTCACCACGAGCCGTTATGGACGGCAGCGCTCCTTCTATGCCGAGTTCGAAGGCGCCCGCACCTGGGTCGCGCGCAAACACCGCGACGCCGAGTCCGACACCAGCCGCGAGCGCTTCGAGGGGTTCATGCGGGAGGTCCCTTGCCCCACGTGTGCGGGCAGCCGGCTCAAGCCGATCTCGATGAGCGTGACTCTCGGAGCGCTCGACCAGGGCGGCAAAAACATCGCCCAGATCTGTGCGCTGCCGATCAACGAGGCCGCCGAGTTCTTGCGGACCGTGCGGCTCAACGACCGCGAGCGCCAGATTGCCGAGCGCGTGCTCAAGGAGATCGGCGAGCGGCTCAACTTCCTCCTCGACGTGGGTCTGGACTACCTCTCGCTGGATCGGCCCTCTGGGTCGCTCTCCGGCGGCGAGGCGCAGCGGATCCGGTTGGCCACCCAGATCGGCGCGGGCCTGGTGGGCGTCCTCTACGTCCTCGACGAGCCCTCGATCGGCCTCCATCAGCGCGACAACCAGCGCCTGATCGAGACCCTGGTCCGGCTCAAGGAGCTCGGCAACACCCTCATCGTGGTCGAGCACGACGAAGACACGATCCGCACCGCCGACTGGGTGGTCGACATTGGGCCAGGCGCCGGCGAACACGGCGGCCAGGTCGTCCACTCCGGCAAGGTCGCCGGGCTGCTGCGCCACCGCGACTCCTTGACCGGCGCCTACCTCTCGGGTCGTCGCCAGATCCCGATCCCGGCCCTCCGTCGCCCGCCCACGCCGGGCCGCTACCTCACGGTTCACGGCGCCCGCGAGCACAACCTGCGCGATGTCACCGTGAAGTTCCCCCTCGGCTGTTTCGTCGCGGTGACCGGGGTGAGCGGCTCGGGCAAGTCCACGCTCGTCAACGACATCTTGTACGCCGCGTTGGCCAAGCAGATCTACAACTCGCGCACCGTGCCCGGGCGGCATACCCGGATCACAGGCATCGAACACGTCGACAAGGTGATCCACGTCGACCAGTCGCCCATCGGCCGCACGCCTCGCTCCAACCCGGCGACCTACACCGGGGTGTTCGATCACATCCGCAAGCTCTTCGCGGCCACCCCCGAAGCCAAGATGCGCGGCTATCTGCAGGGGCGCTTCTCCTTCAACGTCAAGGGCGGTCGCTGCGAGGCCTGCGCCGGCGACGGCACGATCAAGATCGAGATGAACTTCCTGCCCGACGTCTATGTGCCGTGCGAGGTCTGCCACGGCGCCCGCTACAACCGCGAGACCTTGGAGGTGCACTTCAAGGGCAAGACGATCGCGGAGGTTCTCGACATGCCGATCGAGGAGGCGGCCGAGTTCTTCGCGGCCGTCCCCGCGATCGCGCGACACATGACGACGCTGTGTGAGGTCGGGCTCGGCTACGTCCGCCTCGGCCAGCCGGCGACGACGTTGTCGGGGGGCGAGGCGCAGCGCGTGAAGCTCGCCAGCGAACTGCAGAAGCGCTCCACCGGACGCACCGTCTATGTGCTCGATGAGCCCACCACCGGCCTGCACTTCGAGGACATCCGCAAGTTGCTGGGAGTGCTCCAGTCGTTGGTGGACAAGGGCAACACGGTCGTGGTC
>JBAQXA010000436.1:0-16560 GCA_049299195.1 Nocardioides sp. | reverse complement strand
GCGCGGTCCTGCTCACGGCCGGGCTGGTGGAGGAGCCCGGCATCGCTGTCGAGCGCCCGCAGACGGTCGGTCACGGCCGCCGGGGCGGCTATCGGCTCACCGGCACCAAGGTGGCTGTCCCGGCGCTCCCGCACGCGGACGCCGTGCTGGTGCCCGCGTTCACCGATGACGGCACCCTGCTGTTCCTCATCCACACCGACGATCTCGGGGTGACGATCACCCCGCAACTGCTGAGCGACGGCAACGCGGTCGGCCTCCTCGAACTCGACGCCGTCCCGGTCGGTCCCGAGCGCCTCGTGGGCACCTCAAGTGGCGCCGCCACGGCTCGACTGCTCGATCTCGCGATCCTCGCGCTGTGCGCCGAGCAGGTTGGCGTGTGCACCGGAGCGCTCCGCGCCACCGCGGAGTATGCCGCCGCGTACGGGCAGTCCGACCAGCCCACCGGCGGCCTCCCCGGCAGCCAGACAAGCCAGGCCCGCCTGGCCGATGGCTACATCGATGCCTTGTGCTTGGAGTCGGCGATGTGGCAGGCGGCCTGGCTGCTCGACGAGGGCCGCCCGGCCGCCGCCGAGCTCGCCACCGCGAAGTTCTGGGCCGCCGAGGCGGGACATCGCATTGCCCACACCGCCATGCACCTCCACGGCAGCCAAGGCGTCGAGCCCACAGGCACCGCCCACCGGTGGTTCACCGCGGCCAAACGCATCGAGTTCTCGCTGGGCTCGGCCACCGAGCACGCCCTTGCGCTCGGCAAACTGCGCTTGCCCACGCGGCCACCGGGACCCAGCAGAGGGCGCTGAGCCCGCGCCCAGTCCGACCCTGGCCCAGTCCGACCCAGCCAGCCCTCGCTAGCGAGCAGCCTCGGCGAAGATGCGCTCGATCGGCACCAGCTTCACGTCCTGATTGCGCTGGGTCGAGCCGGTGCGATTGCTGTTGTCCTGGCAGGCGAACAGTCCGTGCGGAAACGCTGCCCCGAGGTTGCCGTGATAGACGGTGATCCCGTCGGTCTTGTCGCAATCGTCGGCGCTCGGGCCGTCGCCGACGCGGAAGGCACGGTCGAAGGCCCACCCACCTCCGGGCAGCACCCGATAGGCCACGAAGTAGGAGCTGCTGGGATTGGCCACGCGCTGGGCGGAGGCGATCACCCACTTGCCGGCACGGCCGGCATCGAGAAGGGTCACCCCCTCCACATCGGCCGCCAAGGCGCCCCCGCGAGCGGTGCCGTGGACCCCGTCGACGACCCGCCGACTCGAGCCGCCGCCCGGCTCGGCGTCATACCTCCAGAGCGCGACGTCCTCCTCAGCGACATAGAGATCGCCGGTGGCGTCGTCGGCCACGCACCCCTCGGCCTCCGAGCCCACCTGAAGTGAACGGACCTGGGAGCCTTCCCAACGGCCGTCAGCGTCGTTGTCGGTGATCGCGTACTGCCGCAGCAAACCCGCCCGCGTGATGATGAAGACGTAGGTCCGGCCACTCGTGGCGCTGCGATACAAGCAGAGCCCTTCGCCGGCTGAGGAGATCGACGTGCCCTCGGTGACAGAGGCAAGCCGCCTGCTCGCCGGGTCTACGCCATAGAACTGAATACCGCGGTGGGCGACCGCCACCAGATCGCGCGTGGTCTGGCCCACCGTGACCGCTGTGCGGACGTCGACATTGCCCCAAAACGGGGTGCCGTCGTTGATCCGCTGCACCAGCGCGCCGCTGAGGTTGTAGACGTCGAGTGAGCCCTGCTTGTTGTTGACGAGCACCAGCGAGCGCGCGGGATCCGTGGGATGCGGCCAGACCGCGGGGTCATCCGCGCTGTCGCCGGAGTCGGGCATCGGGTCGGTCTCCACGGAGGGGCTCACGAGGGTGTAGTCGGGCACATAGGCATGCACCGCCGACCCCGACGAAGCCAGCACCATCAGCGACAGGATCGCCAGCCCACCGAGGACCCGACCGGCAGGTCGGGCGCCCCGCTTAGCCCTTGGTGATTGACAGGTTGGCGAGTGTTCCGGCATAGCAATCCCTCGGGTCGGTGGAGCGTGGCTTGTGCGCGACCGAGACAGGATAGGCATTGTCGATGGGCAGATCGACAGACGCCGCCAACGTCTGGGTGAACAGTTGTACGCCGCTCAGGTTGCGCACCTGCAACGTCGCCGACCGCAGCGTCTTGGAGCAGATGATCTGGTAGCTCGTGTTAGCCGCCAGCGGGTAAATCGCACCCGAATAGCCGGGCTTCAGTTCGGTGCTGCCCGACTTGAAGGTGCAGAACGGATACCAGTACCTCGTGCCCGAGGTGGCTCCACCCATCCGCAACGAAACCTTCCAGAAGCCCCCCGTCGCGTTGCTCAACCCCTTCTGCGCGATGTTGGGCGAAACGCCCCCGGGACTCCACGTGCCCAAGGGGAAGGAGCTTGCCGCGTCCGGTCGCACCAAGACGGAGACCGAGAAGTTGCTGCGCTGGGGATCAAACGTCGCGGAGCCGCCGTCGGTGCCCAGACTGGCCTCGAACGCGGGATCGGTGCTCAGCATCGACGAGTCCATGTCGACGCTGCTCTTCACCGTGTTCCGCCAGCCGCGGAAGTACAAGCCACCGCTGGGCATCACGCCCGACTGCGCGCCGGCGATGGTGGTGTCTGCCGATGCGCGCAAGGCCGGTCCGGTCACGGCCGCGAAGGAGGCAGAGGGGGCCGCCCGAACGCCTGGTGCCAGTTGGTTCAGGCGCCAATCCCCCACGGTGACCGCGGCGGCGGGGCTGGCCGAGAAGAGGATCAGGGCGAGGGTTGAGCAGAGGACAAGTATTCCCGTGAGGGGGGACCTACGGTGCACAGATAATGCCTTTCGCTAGCCCCCCAACACTGGTCTAGACATTATTCGGCACGGTGCCTGGTCAATGCAAAGCGAGCAACCGCTACGGCCGGACCGACTGGGCGAACCGGTCCCCCCAACATGGGACTGAGCCCGAGCCCGCGGCGCTTCAGATGACGACGAGGGAGACGATTCCGACGACGAGGGTCGCCAGGAGTTCGCCGAGGCCGATCTGGGCGGGACTCAGGCGTCGGCCTTGCCGATCGAGGAGCCACACGGCTGCGGCCCTCGCGGCCAGCAGGGCAAAGACGACAACCAGCCACCAGCGCGTCGACTCGACGGGCGCCGAAGCCGACGCGGGTAGCCCGAATGCCCAGACCGCGAGAACCACCACGCACGCCAGGTGATAGGCGATCGACAACCTGAAGAAGGCGACGTTTCCGCGCTCCCGGATCACCGACTTCACACAAAAGACGGTGCCGGCGAAGTAGGCCGCCTGGACCGCCGCCAACAGCGACGGCCGCCCAGCAGCCGCCACCGAAAGCGATGCAGGACCCCCATCTCCTGGCCCGGCGCCGGCGGCATACGCCACGAGCGCCATCCACGAGGAGCCGAGCACGGTCGTAAGCCCGACGAGTAGGTCGCGCTCACGGCGTCGGGCCGCAGCCCACAAGCCCACCGCGAGAGGCACGGCGAACCCGGGCGCCCAGACCAAGAGGTCCGGACGCCAGAGGGCGACAAGCCCGCCCGCGACCGTCGTCAGCAGACCGTAGGCCCGCACGGGCGGGAAGTACTTCGCGCGCCGGCGACTCTTAAGCCAGAGCGACGTCGCAAAGAAGGCGAAGTAGCCACCGAGCCAAAAGACCGCCAGCGGGACATGAACGGGGTCAAACCCCGCCGCGAGCATGCCCAGCACGAACGGGGCGATGACCATCGCCCATGCGCCGTGCTGGTTGGGCACCCATCCGGGGCCGTGGCGTGGGATCAGCCCGCGCCACCCGCTCGGAAGGCCTGCCAAGCATCGCTCATGCGAGCGGACTGACCCTCGGTGAAGTGATCCATGCACTCGTCCTCGGTGTAGTCCATGAAGTTGTGGATCGGGTCCGTGCCCGGAGTCGAGCAGGAGTCGCGCTCCACGCAGTCGAACTGCGGCGCCGCCTCGCGCGGGGTGTCGGCCACGCCATCACCGGAAGCCGAGCATGCCCCCGCGAAGGTGTGCTCCAACATCAGCCAGTGGCCGACCTCGTGGGTCAGGGTGTCACCGAAGGAGTAGATGCCTTCGTTGCCACCGGGCATCGACTCATCCAGCAGGACCACGCCGTCCCACACGTCGCGGCCGTTGTTGTAGTCCTTCGGGAAGTAGGCCCAACCGAGCAACCCGCCGCCGATCTGGGTGGCGTAGACATTGAGGGTCGTGGAGTCCCCGACGCGGAGCTCGGCCTTCATGGCCTTCTCGGTCTTGCCTGGCGCGACGTGGTACCACTCCGGGCGGTTGACCCAGTTGATGCTGTCGAGGTCGAAGCGGAACGGCGTGTTGGCCGCGACGGGCGAGCTCGCACCCGAATAGGCATTGTTGAGCACCTCCATCTGATCACCGATCATCTGGGTCCAGCGAACCTGCTCGCTGTCGCTCAGGTCGTGGTCGGAGATCAGGTGGAAGACGGTGGGAATCGACACCGACCCCGCGGGCAGTTGCGGGAGATCCTTGATCAGGCCGTACTTCTTGGCGTCCTTGGCGGCATACAGTGCCGGCTCCTTGGCGGTGGTCCCGGCGCGCACACGCGCTCCCGATGCCTCCAGACACTGGCGCACTGCCGGAGAGCTGGCACTCGCCGGCGCCTCGTTGGTGGCCCGCATGGCGGCCGTGGCGGCCGGCGCGGTGAAGAGGATCGAGCCAGCGGCGGTCAGGCCGATGGTCACAGAGGCCGCCAAGGTAGCGGCGAAGCGATGACGCGAAGGTGTGGGCACAGGAAGGGCCTTTCGGGACTCGGGGCGTGCGAGTGCTTGGCATCCTAGCCCGCTGCGCTTGTCGAGGAGGCCAAATGGGCCGGCAGAGGGGGCGAGGGCGGGCGGGTGCTAGTCGGAGCGGACACCCTGTGTGCCCACTCCCCCCATCCCGCCCCCGCCGACTGTGAGCTGACCTGCTGAACTAGCGGTCAGGCAGGGTGGGGCGCACATCAAGATCTGCTCTGCCTCGGCGTAGGACGAAGGCCGTCGCGCCGGGGCGTTGACGCTATGCAAGAGAAGGTTGGGGCAGGTGTCCAGACACCTGGTCAGGTTCGGGGCGATACTTCCACCCATGAGCGCTTTGTTGTCATGGGAGCGATCCGACTTCACCGCAGTCGGCATCACCCACCCCGTCCACCGCAAAGGGTCCGGACCGGGGGTGATCGTCATCCACGAAGTGCCGGGGTTGACGCCCCAGGTGATCGCCTTCGGCGAAGAGCTCGTTGCCGCGGGCTACACCACCGTCCTGCCGGAGCTGTTCGGGCGCAACGAAGAGCCGCTCACCGGACGCTCCGCGATGCGCACCCTGGCCAAGGTGTGCGTCAGCAGGGAGTTTCATGTGCTCGCTGCCGGCAAGACCACGCCGGTCGCCGGCTGGTTGCGCGCGCTGGCCCGCTCGCTCCACGCCGACCTCGGCGGCCCTGGCGTGGGCGCTCTGGGGATGTGTTTCACCGGAGGGTTCGCCCTGGCAATGATGCTGGAGGACGCGGTGGTGGCCCCGGTCTTGGCCCAGCCGTCGACCCCGTTTGCCATCGGCCGGCACCGCTCGGCCGACCTCGGCCTCTCCCCCGCCGACCTCGAGGCCGTGCGGGTCCGCTGCAGTCGCGGCCAGGAGGTCCTTGGGCTGCGCTATCTGTCCGACCCCGCCGTGGGCACCCGCTTCACCACGCTCACCGAGGAGTTGGGATCGGCCTTCCTCAAGGTGGAACTCGCTGGAAAGGGCCACTCCACCCTCACCAACGAGCGTCAGCAGGAGGCGGTCGATGCCGTCCTCGCCTTCTTCTCCCGACGGCTGCGGTAAGCGCACCGCCCGTGGTGCGGTTGGCGCACGCGGGGGTGCCATCGACGGCAAGGAACTTCAGGCTACTCACCGGTAGCATTGGGCCTATGAGTTTCCGGTTGCGCCAGCTCGCGCTCGCCGCGCTGACCGCCAATGCCGTGCGGCCGCAGCGCAATCCCTTCGTGGGTCCTGTGTCCTTTCCCGCCGGATGGCTCACCGGGGAGCTGGCCCCCCATCTGCTGGCCGCGCTCACGGTGGACTCGGCGATCGAGCTCACCCGCCGCCGGGGTCGCACCGACAAGCTCGGGATGGCCTTGGCGCTGGGCAGCGCCGCCGGGCTCGGTCTGATCCTCCGCCAGTCACACGCTGCCCGCGCCGTCTTGGATCGAGCCCTGGAGGACGGCCTCGGCATCGCGTATGCCGAGCAGCTCGACGCCCAGCCGACGCCCGCCGAGCTGGCGATCCCCTGGCGCACGCTCGCCCGCCCCTTCAAGGTCTTCCACGGCACCGCCCCCGGTGTCCGGGTGGTGCGGGACATCGCCTTCACCGAGTTCGGTCGGCGAGGACATCTCGACCTCTACCTCCCCGAGGTCCGTGGCACCGAGCCCGCTCCCGTGCTGCTGCAGGTGCACGGGGGTGGCTGGGTTCTCGGCCGCAAGGATCAACAGGGCCTCCCGCTCATGCGGCACCTCGCTGCCAAGGGGTGGATCTGTGTCGCGATCAACTACCGCCTCGCGCCGCGCGACCGCTTCCCCGCCCAGATCATCGACGTGAAGCACGCCATCAACTGGGTCCGCACCCATATCGCCGACTACGGCGGCGACCCGGACTACCTCGCGATCACCGGGGGCTCGGCGGGCGGCCACCTGGCTGCGCTGGCGGCGCTCACACCCGGCGACGCGGCATACCAACCGGGCTTTGAGGGCGCCGACACCTCCGTGCAGTGCGCGGTGCCGTTCTACGGCGTCTACGACTTCGCCGGGGCGAGCGGGCTGCGCAGTGCCGAGTTGATGCGCGACCTCTTCTTGGCCCCCCGAGTCGTGGGGAAGGCCTTCGCCGACGCCACCGAGGAGTTCGAGGCGGCCTCACCGCTGCTGCGGATCACGCCCGACGCGCCGGACTTCTTCGTCATCCACGGCACGGGCGACAGCCTCGTAGAGGTCGAACAAGGCCGCCGGTTCGTCGCTCAACTGCGGGCGACCTCCCACCGCAAGGTGGTGTATGCCGAGGTCCCCGGCGCCCAACACGCGTTTGACGTCTTCCCCTCGATCCGGTCCGAGCATGTGCTGCGAGCGGTCGATCGGTTCCTGCACTGGCACTGGCAGCGCTATCGGGCGACGCGCCGGGCGTCCCGGGATGAGCTGGTGGCCTCGGGACCCACCCGGTGAGCACCGATCGCCCGGCTGAGCCACAGCCCGAGCGCCTCGCTGACCAGCTGGGCGCATCCCTGGCGGCCCTGATCCGAGAGACCCGCGGGTTCATGCCCGAAGACGAGGGGCTCGCCTTGCACCAGGCCGCACGCGCCGCCGCACCGCTCGGACCGCTGCTGGAGATCGGTTCCTACTGCGGCAAGTCGGCGCTCTATCTCGGTGCGGCCGCGCGTGCCGAAGGAGGTCTGGTCTACGCCCTCGATCACCATCGCGGGTCCGAGGAGACCCAACCCGGCTGGGAACACCACGACCCGAGCGTCGTGGACCCGCTGACCGGCCGCATCGACACGCTGCCGTTCCTGCGTCGGACCCTTGCCGATGCTGAACTGGAGAACTGCGTGGTGGCAATCGTGGGCGAGTCCGCCGCGGTGGCCCGGCATTGGCAGACGCCTCTGGCGATGCTCTTCATCGACGGGGGTCATGGGGAGGAACCCGCCCACGCCGACTACACCCACTGGCATACCAAGCTCCTGCCGGCAGGCTGCCTGGCGATCCACGATGTGTTTCCGGACCCCGCCGACGGTGGCCGACCGCCCTACGAGATCTACCTACGCGCCCTGGCCGACGGCTTCGTCGAGGTGGGCCACACCGGCTCGCTGCGCCTGCTGAGGGCACCCGCTTGACCGACTGAGCGATCCACCGCCCGTCCCCGCCCAGCACCCAGCTTCAGTGGAGCGCCGGCACACAGCCGCAGCGCAGCCCGATCTCCGCGAGGTCCGGCACCCAGCCATCCCCCCGCATGATCGAGCCGCCGGGGGTGAACCCAAAAAGCGCGTCTGCCGCCAAGATCACCGCCGCCGCCGTGTAGGTGGTCTGTTCGACCGGCCAGTTGACGTTGTCGGGGTAGACCAAGCCGGTCCAATAGGAACCCGACTCCGTGCGCAGATGCTGCATGTCGGCAAGGACCTGAAGCGCCCGGTCACGGTCGCCCAGCGCATCGAGGGCCAGCACGAGTTCGCAGGTCTCCGCGCCCGTGACCCAGGGGTTGGTGTCCACACACCGCACGCCAAGCCCGGGCACCACGAAGTCATCCCACCTGCTCTCCAGCAAGGCGAGGCCGGCGGACCCGCGCACCGCTCCGCCGAGGACCGGGTAGTACCAATCCATCGAAAACGTCGCCTTGTCCAAGAACAGGTCACGATGGTGGCGCAGCGCGTGGCCGAGCCGGCCGCCGGCGAGCTCCCACTCCGGTTGCGGATCACCCATCAGCGCGGCCAAAGCCAGCCCTGCCTGCAGCGAGTGATGAATGCTGGAGGAGCCGGCGAGCAGCGCCTCGGCATTGACCTGGCCCGGCTGGCCCGCGGACCACTCCTGCGACCAGGCGATCCCACCGAAGTCCAGCTGCATCGAGCACACCCAGTCCAGACCGCGGCGTACGACGGGCCACAGCCGCCGCACGAACTCGAGATCGCGCCGCACCAGCCAGTGGTGCCACACCCCCACCGCAAGGTAGGCCGAAACGTTGGTCTCCCCCGAGGCGTCCTCGACCGCTCCACCGACGATCTTCAACGGCATCGATCCGTCCGCGCGTTGGCGGGACGCGGCCCAGGCAAAGGCCCGGTCGGCGGCCTCGTCCGCGCCGCACACCACCAAGGCCATGGCCGCCTCGACGTGGTTCCAGATATCGGTGTGACCACCCGGCGTCCACGGGATCGCGCCCGCCGGCTCCATCATCTCCACGATGGAGCGAGCCGTTGCCGCGAGGAAGTCCCGATCGACCACAAGCCCGCCCGGCAGTTGGCCCATCAGAGTTGACCCGTCACAGCCGGCCCGTCACGCGGGCTTGTGGGCGTAGATGACCAGGCTCTTGCCGAGCAGCGGGTTGAGCGCCCGCTCGGCCCACTGCGTCGTCCGCGGCCGCTTCATGATGTCCCAGACCAGGAGCTTGTGATAGGCGCGCACCGCGGGGTGCTCGTCGTTGTTGACCCCGACCGCGCACTTCAGCCACCAGTAGGGCGAGTGCAAACCGTGGGCGTAGCCCCGACCGTCATACTCCAGCCCGGCGTTGGCCAGCTTGCCGATGAGCTCGGCGTCGGAGTAGATCCGGATGTGCCCGCCCGGGGTGTTGTGATAGTCGTCGCTGAGCTTCCAGCAAATGACTTCGGGCAGCCAGCGAGGCACCGTGACGGCGATCGTGCCGCCCGGGCGCAGCACGCGCACCAACTCCTCGATGGCGGCGATGTCGGCGGGGATGTGCTCGAGCACCTCCGCGGCGATGATCCGGTCGAACTCACCGTCGGCAAACGGGAGCGCGAGCGCGTCGCCCTCCTTCGCGGCCGCCTCGGCACCGGCCGGGACCTCTCCTGCCTCGCGCATCGCGGCGAACAGGTCGCGGACACCCGCGAGCTCGTCGGCATCCTGGTCGAAGGCGACCACATCGGCCCCTCGGCGATAGGCCTCGAAGGCATGGCGACCGGCGCCGCAGCCCATGTCGAGGACGCGTTCACCCGGGCGCAGCCCCAACCGCCCGAAATCAACGGTGAGCATCGATGACCTCCCGGTATGCCGCGGCCGTGGCGTCGGCGACCGCTCGCCAGCTGAACAACTCCTGCACCCGACGGCGCCCGGCGCGACCCATTTCGGCGCGCCGCTGCGGGTCGTCGAGCAACCGCGCGATCGCCGTCGCCAACTCGCCGACATCACCGGGAGTGACGAGGTCTGCGCACAGGCCATCAGGACCCACCACTTCGGGGATCGCCCCCGCCCGCGACACCACCAAAGGCGTCTCACACGCCATCAACTCTGCGGTCGGCAGCGAGAAGCCCTCATAGAGCGAGGGCACACACGCAATCTCCGCCGAGCCCATGAGGTCCACCAACTCGCTATCGGAGATGCCGTGCACAAACCGCACGTGGGCCCCGATGCCGAGCGAATCGATCAGCTGCTCGGTGCGACCGCCCGGTTGTGGGCGGGTGACCAGGACGAGCTCGAGCTCCCGCTCCACCCGAAGCTTGGCGAAGGCCTCCAGCAAGGTCGCGATCCCCTTCATCGGGGCATCGGCGCTCGCCATCGCGACCAGCCGACCGGGCACCCGGGGCGCCGTCGGTGGGACGAAGACGTCATCGACACCCAGGGGGATCACCCGCAGGACGCTGGGATCAACCCCGAAGTCGGTGATGATGTCGCGGCGGGAGGACTCCGAGACCGTCAAGATCCGCTTGAGCTTGCGCGCCACGCGGCCCTGCATCCGGAGGAACCCGTACCAGCGGCGCAGGGTGAGCCGTCGGCGCCAATGGGGCGCCGCGGCCAGATCGATGCGCCGGTCGAAGGTGATCGGGTGGTGGATGGTCGTGATCAACGGAAGGCCGGCCTTCTCGATGTCGAGGATCCCGTAACCCAGCACTTGGTTGTCATGCACGATGTCGAAGTCGTGGAGTCGCCCGCGAAGCACCCGCGCCACCCGCGTGCTGAAGGTCTTGGGTTCGGGGAAGCCCGCGGTCCACATCGTCAGCACCTCCTCGACGTCGACGAGGTCGCGGAACTCCGCACGCTTCGGCGTACGGAACGGGTCGGGCTCGCGATAGAGATCCAGGCTCGGCACCTTGGTCAGCGCGACACCCTCGTCGAGTTCGGGATAGGGCTGGCCGGAGAAGACCTCCACCGTGTGCCCCAGCGCGGCCAGCTCCCGGCTCAGGTGCCGGATGTAGACGCCCTGCCCGCCACAATGCGGCTTGCTGCGATAGGACAGCAGCGCAATCCGGAGGCCCGGCCGGCATTCCGGCCCGCCTCCAGGCCCACCTTCCGGGCGGCTCTGGGCTTGACTCTGGGCTCGATTCTGGGCTCGATTCTGGGGGCGCGACTTCGGGCGCATGCTCGGCGACTCTCTCTCCTGACCGGCCTCGACCGGTGACCTTGCTGGCGCCGGACCAAAGTGAAACGTGTTCCTAGTATGAATCAGCCACGCTTGCTAGCGTGGTCTGCGCCCCCGCTCAACACAGCCTCCCCCTAGCGTGTTCCGCTGCGGCCACCAACGCACTGTCGCGTCCGTCACAGGATCGCGCGGGAAGGAGAGCGAACGTGTCCACCGATGCCGGACCGTCGAGCAGCGGCGTCCACGAGGAGGCACCGCCCGAAGGCTTGACCCCTCAGGAGGCGCGGCGGCGCCGCATGATGGATACGGCGTTGGCGCTCGCCTCGGCAGGTGGCTACGAGGCAGTGCAGATGCGCACGGTCGCCGAACAGGCCGAAGTGGCCCTCGGCACGCTCTATCGCTACTTCCCCTCCAAGGTCCATCTGCTCTTGGCAGCCCTGGCGGTGGAGTTTGAGGAAAACGTCGCCATGATGCGCGCGTTCACCGTGCCCGGCGACACGCCGGCCGAGCGACTCATGGCGGTGGTTGGCTACCACACGCAGGTCCTGGCGGAGGAGCCCAACCGCACCGAGGCCCTGACGCGGGCCTTCATCTTCGCCGACGCCTCGGCGCAGGACAGCGTCGACCGCGTGGTGGACCTGCTCACGGCGATCTTTAGCCACGCGATCGGCGCCAACGAAACACCCACCGAAGCCGACGGCGATCTGGCGAGAGTGATCGGTGACGTCTGGCTCGGCGCGCTGGTGGGCTGGGTGACCGGCCGCGTCACCCCCGCCGATGTGGAGCAAACCGTGGGCCGCGCCGTCCGCTTGATCTTTCACACCCCCGATTGCGACCACACCACCGCCTGAGAGCGCGACCCCGAGTGAGCCTGTCTAGCCGGGCCGCAGCCTTGCGGTGGTCAGTCCTCGGCGAGAGTGATGGCTGCTCGCGGGCACCCTTGGACCGCGCGATTGACCGCGCTCCGGTTCTCTTCGGTCACCTCGTCGGTCTTCACGACCAACCAGTTGTTGTCGTCGAGCTCAAAGATGTCGGGCGCCATCGCCTCGCACACCCCGTTGGACTCACACAGGTCGAAGTCCACCTTGATCTTCACCGTTCGCTCCTTCGTTTGCCGGGAACCGGTCAGCCCTCGCTGGAATGGCCGGGGAACACATGGGCAGCAGGGTCGATCACGACGGCCGCGTTGTTGACTGCAGTCGCTGCCTCGCCGAACCCCACCGCGATCAGGCGCACCTTGCCTGGGTACTCCGTGATGTCGCCGGCTGCGAAGACCCGCTCCAGATTCGTCCGCATCGCACCATCCACCACGACGTGCCTTCGCTCGGTGGCAAGGCCCCACTGTTGCAGCGGGCCAAGGTCGGCGATAAACCCCAGTGCGGCCACCACGGCCTGCGCTGGCCGCACCACCGGCTCGGCTCCATCCACGGTGATCTCGACCGCCTCGACCTGCTCATCCCCGAGCAACCGGGTCACCTGCGCCCGCGTCACCAGTTCCACCGAGGACGCCTGAACCTGCGCCACGGTTCGCTGATGGGCCCGGAAGGCGTCGCGCCGATGCACGAGCGTGACCGATTTTGCGATCGGCTCGAGGTGGAGGGCCCAATCGAAGGCCGAGTCGCCGCCGCCCACGATCACGACGTCGCGATCGGCGTACGGCTCGAAGCTCGGCACGAAGAACTCCAGCCCACGACCGAGCCAGCCGTCTCCGGCCGCAAGCGGGCGCGGGCTGAACGTGCCGATGCCGGCGGTGATGAGGACCGCCTTCGCGCGCACCGTCAGCCCGTCGTCCAAGGCGACCTCAACCCTGTCGTCGTGCTCGACCAACGAGGTCGCCGTGCGGCCCAGGAGGTAGGTCGGATGGGCGCTGTCGGCCTGAGCGACCAATCCCGCGACGAGGTCTCGGCCCTTGACCGTCGGGAAGCCCGCGACGTCGAGGATCTGCTTCTCCGGATACATCGCCGTGATCTGGCCACCGAGCTCGGGCAGCGAGTCAACGAGCGCCACGCTGAGCCCGCGGAAGCCGGCGTAGTAGGTGGCGAACAGGCCGGTGGGCCCAGCTCCGACGATCAGCAGATCGGTGTCCACGTTGGGCAGCCTAGTGGTGGGCGCTCAAGGGTGGGCCCGATAGGCGGGGCCGTCTTCGGCGACACGGGTGACCTTCCGGCCTTCCGGTCGCGTCTAGACTCGCCAGCATGGTTGGCTCGGAACTGTGGGGGGAGTTTGCGCGTGACCCCCGCGACCCACAGCACGCACATCTGCGAGCCGCCGACGCCGACCGCGAGGTGATTCGCCGGGCGCTGTCGGAGGCCTATGCCGAGGGGCGCCTGGACCTCGACGAGTTCGATGAGCGCAGCAACGCCGTCGCCACCTCCAAGCTGCTCCCCGAACTGCCGCGCCTAGTCGATGATCTGGTGCCTTCCGCACCGCTGGTGCTGCGCGCAATCACATCGGGGGTGGATCACCGCCCGCAAGCCGCGGCGGCGTACCGAGCCCAGCGCTCCAACGCGTTCGGGGCTTTCCTAAGCGTGTCCTTGATCTGTTGGATCATCTGGTGGGCGCTCGGCGGGCAGCACGAAGGGGGCAACCTGCTCACTGGGTGGGACCCGTTTCCGTGGCCGATCTTCCCCATGTTGGGGACCGGCCTTGGCCTCGTGAACACGGTGACCAAGAAGCAGGAGCTCGTCGAGAAGCACGTCGCCAAGCTCGAACGGCGCAGCGTCAAGGAGGCCGCCAAGCGGCAGCGCCGCGAACTGCAGCAAAGAGCCGTCCCGCCGGAACCCGGAACCCCGCAGGCACCCTGACCCTCATCGAGAGCCCGCGGGCGCAGGCGCTACTGGGCGCCCGCCTCGATCATCTGCCGCAGGTCGCGCTTGAGTTCGCTGATCTCATCGCGCAGCCGCGCGGCCAGCTCAAACTGCAGCTCCGCCGCCGCTGCCTTCATCTGATCGGTGAGCTGCTGAATCAGCCCGGCCAGCTCGCCGCTGGGCAGACCCGCCGTGCCCTCCGCCAGCTGTGAGCCGGCGAGCTTGGAGAGCCCCGGAACCGGCGCCTTCTTGCTCTTGGGGTCGAGGTGTTGCCAGGTCTGCAGCAACTCCTGGGTGTTCTCGTCCTCGCGCGCGAGCATCTCGGAGATGTCGGCGATCCGCTTGCGCAGCGGCTGTGGGTCGATGCCGTGGGCGGTGTTGTAGGCCACCTGGATCTCACGGCGCCGGTTGGTCTCGTCGATCGCCGCCGCCATCGACGGCGTGATCTTGTCGGCATACATGTGCACCTGACCGCTGACGTTGCGGGCGGCTCGGCCGATCGTCTGGATCAGCGACTTGTCGGAGCGCAGGAAGCCCTCCTTGTCGGCATCGAGGATGCTCACCAGGCTCACCTCGGGCAGGTCGAGGCCTTCGCGCAGCAGGTTGATCCCGACCAGCACGTCGTAGACCCCGAGCCGCAGGTCGCGCAGGAGTTCGACCCGCTTGAGGGTGTCGACCTCGGAGTGGAGGTAGCGGGTGCGGATGCCGGCATCGAGCAGGTAGTCGGTGAGATCCTCCGACATCTTCTTGGTCAGCGTGGTCACGAGGATTCGCTCGTCGCGCTCGGTGCGCTCGCGGATCTCCGAGATCAGGTCGTCGATCTGGCCCTTGGTGGGTTTGACGACGACCTCGGGGTCGATCAGGCCGGTCGGGCGGATGATCTGCTCGACCGCGTTGTCCGCCCCACCGGTCTTGTCTAGCTCGTAGTTGCCCGGGGTGGCGGAGAGATAGATCGTCTGGCCGATCCGGTCGAGGAACTCCTCGAACTTCAGCGGGCGATTGTCCATCGCGCTCGGCAGCCGGAAGCCGTGGTCGACGAGGTTGCGCTTGCGGGACATGTCGCCTTCGTACATGCCGCCGATCTGCGGCACCGCGACGTGGGACTCGTCCACGACGAGCACGAAGTCCTCGGGGAAGTAGTCGAGCAGACAGTTGGGCGCCGAGCCGCGGTCGCGCCCATCGATGTGCATCGAATAGTTTTCGATCCCCGCACACGAGCCGACCTGGCGCATCATCTCCACGTCGTAGGTCGTGCGCATCCGCAGTCGCTGGGCCTCCAGCAGCTTGCCGTTGCGTTCGAACCACTCCAGCCGCTCGGCGAGTTCGCTCTCGATGCCGCCGATGGCGCGCTCCATGCGCTCGGGGCCCGCGACGTAGTGGCTGGCCGGGAAGACGTAGAGCTCTTCGTCCTCGGTGAGCACCTCGCCGGTGATCGGATGCAGGGTCATCAACCGCTCGATCTCGTCGCCGAAGAACTCGATCCGGACCGCCATCTCCTCATAGACCGGGAAGATCTCCAAGGTGTCGCCACGCACCCGGAAGGTGCCGCGCGTGAACGACATGTCATTGCGGGTGTATTGGATGTCGACCAGTCGCCGCAGCACCGAGTCGCGGTCGTGCTCCTCCCCCTTGCGCAACCGCACCATGCGGTCGACGTACTCCTGGGGGGTGCCCAGACCGTAGATGCAGGAGACGGTCGAGACCACGATCACGTCACGGCGGGTGAGCAGGGAGTTGGTCGCCGAGTGGCGGAGCCGCTCGACCTACTCGTTGATCGAGGAGTCCTTCTCGATGTAGGTGTCGGTCTGGGGGACGTAGGCCTCGGGTTGGTAGTAGTCGTAGTAGCTGACGAAGTACTCGATCGCGTTGTTGGGCATCAGCTCGCGCAACTCGGTGGCGAACTGGGCAGCCAACGTCTTGTTGGGTTGCATCACCAGAATCGGGCGCTGCACCTGCTCGGCCACCCACGCGACCGTCGCGGTCTTGCCGGTGCCGGTGGCACCCAGCAGCACGATGTCGGCGACACCATCCTTAACCCGCTGGCTGATCTCGGCGATCGCGCTCGGCTGATCGCCCGAGGGCTTGAAGTCCGAAACGACTTCGAAGGGCGCCACGCGGCGCTTGAGGTCGGTAATGGGACGCATGGGCCGAGCCTACGGCCGGCCACCGACACCCTTCAGCGTCGCTCACCGTGGCTACCTGGCTACGGCGTGGCGGGCGCCCGCCGCTTCACGACGGGTAGTGCGTGGGCAGGCTCATCCGGGGACCGCGGCGGGGACGTGCCGCGCCGCCCAGGACCGCGTACAGCGCGGCCCGCCCGCGCTGGGGCCGGTAGGGCTCGAGCAGCTCCTCGAGTTCCGCATCGGTGATGTCGTGACCGAGCAGCGCCCACCCCACCTGGTTGGCCAGGTGGTAGTCGCCGAAGCTCACCGCGTCGGGGTCGCCGAGCGCTCGCTGCCGCACCTCGGCGCTGGTCCACACCCCCACCCCCGGGAGTGATTGCAGTCGCTTGTCGGCTTCGTCGTGAGGGACGCCGACGATTCGCTCCAGGCTCCCCGCCACGCGGCAGGCCCCCACGAGCGTCCGGGACCGCTGCGGGTCGACGTGCAGCTTGAGCCACTCCCACGAGGGGATCCGCGCGATGGTGGCCGGCGCCGGTTGGACCCACAGCTTGAGGCGCTCCGCATGTGGGCCCGGGGCGCGCTCGCCAAAGAAGTG
>JBAQXA010000435.1:0-6431 GCA_049299195.1 Nocardioides sp. | reverse complement strand
GCGGCGCAGGAGCCGCCGCGCCGAGTCGAGACGGAGGCTGTGCTGGAGCACGTGCGAGTCCGCCTGGAGCGCGGCGAGGCGCTGCTCGAGGTCGGCCAGACCGGACAGCAGGTCACCGATCTGGACGGGGACGAAGTGGGCGGGGCGGCGCTGCCCGAAGTCGGTGAGCTCGGCGCGGGCCATGCCCAGGAACGGCAGCACCATGGCGTGCCCGTCCTGTCCGGTCGCGCCCTCCAGCGCGGCGAGCAGGGAGACCGCGTAGACGAAGTCCGGGGTCGGGTCGTAGAGATCACCGGAGCGTACAGCGGTGGGAGCAGGCATCAGCTGTGGTCCTTTCGAGAGAGGTCGGCGGCGGGTCCGACCCCGTCACCCAGTGCAACAGAACCGGCGAGAACAGCGCACCTGGCGCGCCCGAACGGGTGGAGAACCGCCGCTTGGCGCCGCCTGTGGACAGGAACTGGACCCCGGGCCTGGTTCATCGCGACCACCCTGGTGTGCCCGGGGGCCGGGGACCCTCGTCCGGGCGTGGCGGTGGGGGAGGAGGCGGCGGCGCGATCGCCGGCCGCCTCGCCTGGCCGGGTTGATCGGGCTGGTTTGTGGAGGTGTCGGGCTGGGATCCGTTAGTCGCAGCAGCGGTGTCGTGCTCGGTCGCGGGGTCACCGGAGGCCTTCTCGGCGCTGTCGGCGGCCAGCTCGGCCGAGAGTCGATCCCGCTTCGCGCGGACCTCGGCGAGTTCGCCGGCACGCGGGAAGACGTCGCCCAGGCCGTCCCGGGCCTTCTCGGCCTCACGGTTGATCTTCGTCGTGTCCATCTCGACGTCGTCCAGGACCCGCTCCAGGCGCCGAGGGAGGTTCTCGACCCGGGTCGCCAGGCCGATGTTCGGTTGCCGCACGTCGCCGGCCTCGACGAGCAGGTGCACCCGCGGCACCTCGACGAGCGAGACGACGTACCGGGGCTGGCCCATCCACGAGTCCGCGGACACCTGCAGGTGCAGGCCGCCCACGTCACCGAGCGGCTGAGGGTCGCGCTGGTAGGGCTGCACCGACAGCAGGGCGCGCTGCAGTGCCGGGGCGGCATCTGCGCGCTTGGTGTAGGCCGCGCCGTTGATCCGGATCGAGAACGCGTCGCCGTCGGTGTCGCGTCGCACCGGGATCGCCGCCATCAGCTGCTCCCGGTCGGTCGCGAGCCGCTCCAGTCGCGGCCCGGCCTCCCGGATCGTCGCTGCAAGGCTGCGCTGGGCGGCGGACCAGGCGCGCTCCAGTCGCTCCAGCTTTGTCGCCTCGGTCTCGGCCTTGGCCAGCTCCATGATCCGTGGGTCGCCCGATGCGAGGGCCTTAACCTCGGCGTAGGACAGGGCCGAGTCGCCGATGTCCTCGATCTCGCGTACATCCAGACGGCCTCGCATCAGCTGGTTGATGAACTTCGCCTTCCGCTCCACGGTCTGCCACAGGTAGGTGTCGAAGCTCGACTCGGTGACGTACCGGTACACCTGGACGGACGCGTTCAGGTTGCCCTGCCGCATGATGCGGCCGTCGCGCTGCGCCAGGTCGGCCGGTCGCCATGGGCAGTCCACGTGGTGCAGGGCGACCGCACGGCGCTGCACGTTCGTGCCCACGCCCATCTTCTCCGTCGACCCGATCAGCACCGACACGTGGCCGGTGCGGGCCTGGTCGAACAGCCGCGCCTTCGCGCGGTCGTTGTTGGCCTCGTGCATGAAGCGGACCTTCCCGGCCGGGACGCCGCGGGAGACGAGCTGGGCCTTGAGCTCCTCATAGGCGTTCCAGCCCGATCCGGTCGGCGTCCCCAGGTCGCAGAACACCAGCTGCAGGGCGCCCGGCTCCGGGTCCTTGCCGAAGACGATGTCGGCGTGGTCGTGGTAGATGCCGGCGACACGTTCGGCGACCGCGTCGACCTTGGAGGGTTCCCGGTCCAAGAACGCTCCAAGGCCGTCGAGCTGGTGGTCGACGAGCCGCAGGTCGAGCGCGGCCGCGCGGCCGTGGCCGCTGATCTTGAGCATGTTGTCCTCGCTTGGATCAACAGCTCGTGAGGCGACGGCGTCGGCCCGTGCGGCGAGCAGCGCCATGAAGTCGATCAGTTCCTGTGTCGGCGGCACCACCACCGTCTTTGGCGTTCCTCCCTCAAGGTCCGGGGTGGGCAGGTTGAGGTCGTCTGCGGTCTTCACGTCGGCGACCTGGTGCCACAGCCGCAGCAGTTCGGGGACGTTGTTGAACTTCGCGAACCGCGCCTTCATCCGGAACCCCGTCCCGGACGGGGAGAGCTCGAGGTCGGTGACGACCTGCCCGAAGGTGGCCGCCCAGGTGTCGAAGTCGCTGATCCCCGCTGCCTCCAGGTCGTTCGGGGCGAGATAGCGCAGCATCGTGTAGGCCTCGGCCACGGAATTGGCGATCGGGGTGGCGGTCATGAACGTCGCCACCCGCCGGCCGTGCCGACCACGCAGGTAGGACATCTTCAAGTCCAGGTCGGTGGCCCGGTTCGACCCGTCCACGGCCACACCAGGGATGTTGGAGGCCAGCCGGAGGTTCTTGTAGCCGTGCGCCTCATCCACGCACAGGTAGTCGATCCCGGTGGCCTCGAAGGTGATCGCCGGGTCGCGCTCGACGTCGCGTAGCTTCTTCAACCGCTCCTCGGCGCGCGCCAGGGTGCCCTCCAGACGTTTCACCGACAGGCCGCGCTCGGACTTCGAGGCGGCCAACCACATCCGCAGCTGCGTCAACTGCTCGTCGAGGTAGGTCTCCTCGGTGTCCCTGGAGACCGGGATCTTTTCGAACGCCGAGCGGGACATGATGACTGCGTCCCACTCACCGGTCGCGGCGCGTGCGACGAACAACTGCCGTTTGTCTTTGACCAGGTCCTCGGTGCCGCACGTCAGGATGCGGGCCTGCGGGTAGGCCTGCAGCCACTCCCGGGAGAACTGCTCGAGCATGTGGTTGGGCACCACCACCGCCGGCTTGCGCACCAGCCCGAGGCGACGCAGCTCCGAAACACCGCTCACTGCCGCGAGGGTCTTACCGGCCCCGACCTCGTGGGCCAACAGCACCGACGGCTGGGCCACCATCCGGGCCACCGCGGCGTGTTGGTGGGGCCGCAGCCGCAGCGGCCGGCCGTCCTGGACCCGGGCCATGCCCGGGTAGTGCTTGTCCTCGGCGACGTCGTAGGAGCGCAGCACGATCGCGTTCAGTGCGTCGTTGTAGCGACGCACCAGCTGCTGACACCGCTCCGGGTCCTCCCACAGCCAGGTCGCGAACCGCTCCTGCAGCTCCTCGGCCTTCTCCTGTGCGGCAAAAGTGGCGGTCTCGTTCGGAATCCGTCGACCGTCCGGGGTCTCGTCAGTGATCCGAATCTGGCGCTGCTCCAAACAGGCCTGGACGATGTCGATCGCACTCGCCCGTTCGGTGCCCCACGTGTTCCGGGCGGCCACCGTGTGCCGGTTGCCACGCACCGACCACACCGACCCGCCCGGATGCTCGACCTCCACAGTGCGGTCATCCAGTGTCTCGCTCATAAACTGCTCCACGGTCTTGGCCGGCACCCACGGCACGCCGAGTTGGGCGACGATCTCGGTCGGCCCCAGGTCCTCGGGCAGCACCTCACCCAGCGCGGCCTCGGCCGCCTGGAGACGGCGCATCATCGGCTGCGCCGACTCATCGCCCATCACCGTGGCGCCCTCGACCAGCTGCTCGAGGACCTCCCCGACACGGGTCAGCCGGGCCCGCACGTTCCCGGACAGGAACTCCGCGTGCGGCACCCAGTCCGCCGTCCAGCCGTCCGCGGTGCGCCTGACCGTGTCGGGGTCGACGAACGCGAACGACTCCAGCTCGGCCGCGGCCTGCATCTGGTCGACGCCGAGCAACCGAGCGATCTCGCTGGTGCGCAGCTCGCCGTACGTGTCCAGGCACAGCGACACCGCGTCGGCAGGGGAGTCGGCATGCGTGCGGATCACCCGCGGAGCGACCACCCGCGCGGTGAAGATGTCGGCCTTGCGGGCCGTGCCGGTCGCGGAGTCGTAGTGCTCCAACGCGAACACGGGCGGGGAGTGAGGATCGTCCCCGAAGCCACCCTGCCGCGGCCGCACCTGCGCGAGCACCGGCTCCCCCGTCTTTGGGTCGAACCGGCCGGTGTTGCGGCTGGTGACCCGGTTGATCGGCCCATACCGCTTGACGTAGGCGTCGTACTGCCGGTTCAGCCGCTCCCGCAGCGCCGCCATCTGCTCCTCCCCGGCCATCCCCTGCCCCGTGGGCACGGCAGTGGCGGTCGGCAGGTCCCCGGGCAGGGGAGTGGTGGCCTCGGCCTCCAGGAGCGTGACGACGGTGTCACGCAGTCCCAGCAGCATCCGCAGCTCGTTCGCCTGCGATTTGGGCACCTTCAACGGTTCGGGGACACCGTCGCGCACGTGCTGCCAGCCCCCGTCAGCGTCACTGCTGATGTGCCCCTCGGCGCGCACCACACGATCGGGCAACACCAGGGACTCCTCCTCGACCCGTCGCTGCGGCGACCGGCCAGGCCGTGCGACCGGCGTACGCGCCGGTGGGTTGGCAGTCGGCCGTGTCGCTACCGGGCGAGGGGTGAACAGCGGCCGGACGCCGGCGTAGTTGGTCAGGTCGAAGGTGAGCTGGCGCTGCAGGTCGGTAGCGACCCGCCCGGCGAGGCTTTGCCCCTCGGCCGTCAACGGTGGGGTGACCGCGACCTCGGGCCCGAACCGACCCATCCGCGACGTGAGCCGGCCCAGCACCCGGGCCGGCTGCTGGACGAACAGCGCATTCAGGTTGACATCCTTGTCCTCGACCCCGGTCCCTGCCTGGAACGATGGCAGCGGCTCCAAACCGCGCCACCTGGGCATCAACTCCAGCGGCTCCTCGCCCTCGGCCCGGCGCCGGAACACCAGCAGGTCGGTGATCACGTCGGTGCCGGCGGCCCGGTGGTGGGTCTGGTTGGGCAGCCGCAGCGCCGAGACCAGATCCGCCATGGAGGCGAACGCCTCACGGGCCGCAGGGTTCGCCGCATCCATCGTCCACCGCGACGTCAGCACCGCCACCACCCCTCCGGGCCGGACCAGGTGCAGGCTCTTGTAGATGAAGTAGTTGTGCAGGCTCAGCCGCTCCGAGTTGTACGTCTTGTCGTGCGGGACGACGTCGGCGAACGGCACGTTGCCGATCACCAGGTCCCGCTTCCCCTCAGGCAGCCGGGTCTCGGCGAACGACTCCGCGCGAATGTCCGCGGCGGGATAGAGCAGAGACGCCACCCGTGCGGTGGTCGGGTCCAGCTCGACACCGACCACGTCACGCACATGGTCGGGCGCGAACCCGATGAAGGTCCCCGAGCCACAGCCCGGCTCCAGGACCCGTCCGCCGGCGGCCTCGTCGAACCCGGCCTCCCCGAGGGCCGCCCACACGGCCTTCACCAGAGCGGCGTCGGTGTAGTGCGCATTCAGCGTGGTGCGTGCCGCGGCCGCGCGGACACGACCCGCCAGATGTTCGCGGGCCCGCAGCGCCGGCTCTGCGTGATCAACGGTGTCGTCGAAGACCTCCGGCAGCGACCCCCAGCCCGACCAGCGCGCCAACACCCCCTGCTCCTCAGCGGACGGGAGCCGGTTCTCCGCGTCCAGCTCGGCCAGCAGTTCGAGCACGGACACGTTTGCCTTCAACCGCTCCCGCGTCGTCGTCGGCGACAGGTCCTGCTGCGGGCCGGGTTGGAACCGCAGCAGCTCGCCGGCCGGAAGCAGCCCGTCCGGTGCGATCGCAGTGGCGGCGGACGCAGGCGGGAGGGTGGTCAGCCCTGGGACAGTCCCGGCTTCATGTACTCCCGCAGGACGTCCGACTCCGCTGTCGCCTTCGCTTCCGTCAACCGGCCCAGCCGCTCCACGTAGCCCTCCGACGGGCTCGAGGGCCCCGCGATCTGGTCCGCCAGCGTCCTGACCTCCTCCGAGATCTGCAGCCCCAACTGCTCGAAGAAGTCCTCCGGATTCGAGATCGCCGCCAGCTCGGTAGCCCGATGCTTCGCGTAGTGATCCCGCATCCGCGCCCCGTACGAGTTCATCCCGCGTCCCTTCCTCCGTCACGGACCGACGCGAACTGCCCGCCCGGTCCTCACCTGCGGTGGCGACCTCACCAACGCTGGCCGTCTCCTCACCAGCCTGCTCACCTGGCTCCTCACCAAGATCCCACAGCGCCAGCTGATCTGAGTCGTCAACACTCGTACGCCGTCGCGCCACGCCCGGCACCTCCAACCCGTTGGTGAGGACGCCGGCCGCAGCACCCACGCCACGGCACACCACCGCCCTCACCACGAAAGGCACCCACCCGGGCCCCAGATCGGACACCTCGGAGAAGAAATGTGGAAAAAACTTCTGGCCGGTCCGGCGCGAGCCGTCCGATCGGCGCGTGGGTTCGTTGCTTCTCCGGGCATGACCACGA
>JBAQXA010000434.1:0-1952 GCA_049299195.1 Nocardioides sp. | reverse complement strand
GGGGCGCACCGAGCCGCCGTGGGCGACCAGGCAGAATACGAGCCCGCCGGGCGACCGCAGCACCACATAGCCCTCGTCCGCGAGCTCGGTGGCACCGAGGGCGATCGCCTCATCGGCGGCTTCGCGGGGATCCGGCACCGAGAGGTCCAGATGGAGCCGGGAGCCGCCGGTGCCGAGGCGCTGCAACCGCAGATAGTCATCGCCTGCGGGCGGCACGAGCGCGGCAAACTCCCCCGTTTGACCACGCGAAGCGCTCACCTCGAAGCCCGTCACCGCGCGCCAGAAGGCCGCCCCTGCAGCGAAGGACTCGGCGGGGAAGTCCAAGAAGGCCGTCAACCAGGTCGTCCGCACAAGCCCAAGCCTCGCACGCAGTTCGGCGGGCGAGGCTTAGGGTGTGCGCCATGGCTCGCACACGAGAAGACCGCGACAAGCTGATCGCGGCCGCCTGCTCCCCCGACCTCGCCGACATCGTCGACCTCGTCTTGTGGGTGGAACCCGACGGCGATGGCCCCGCGACGGCCTACGCCGCCAATCACCTCGGCACGGTGCGTTGGGTTGGCGAGGAGCCGCGCGAGGTGATCGCCGGCAGCGACCCGATCGGCAGCGAGGACCCGATGGCGTTCTTGCCGTATGCCGAAGAGGTGGCGCACGCAAGCCCTCGCGTGTCCACAGACAACGCCTATCCGCTGCCCGCGCTGCGGATGCGGTCGTTCTTCGCCCACCCCGACCGCAGCCCCGACTTCGCGATCGTGCACACCCCGCGACACTTCTTCCCCGAGGAGCACGGCCATGTCGGCGAGCATGGATCGCTCGACGTGATCCAGTCCCGGGCGCCGTTCGTCATGAGTGGGGCCGGCGTGGAGCCGGCAGGGTATGTCGCGGAGTACGCGCGGCTGGTCGACGTCGGGCCGACGCTGGCCCACCTCGCCGGGGTGCCCGCCGACGACCAGGTCGATCGGGCGGGGGTGCCGCTCGACGGCACCGTGCGCAGCGCCCATCTCACCGGTGCTCTTCCCCGGTTCGTAATCGGCATCTTGTGGGACGGCGGACACAGCGGTGAGGTGCTCGACGGCGCCGAGTCCGGGCGGCTGCCCGGGGTGGCCCGACTGATCGAGCGAGGCGTGGCTTACCGCGGCGGCGCGGTGGCGGAGTTTCCGTCAATCACCTTGACCAATCACACGGCGATCCTGACCGGTGTCGGTCCCGGCCGGCACGGCGTGATGGGCAACGTCTACTACGACCGGTCCACCGGCGAGCGCGTCGTGCCCAACGACGAGTCCACCTGGCATCGCTCCGCGGAGTGGCTCAAGCCGGAGGCACGCACGGTCTTTGAGATGGTGGCCGACCACGTGCCCGCCGGAGGGGTCCGCACCGCGAGTGTCGATGAGGCGATCGACCGAGGCGCCGACTACTCGACGATGGCCCTCATCCGGGCCAGCGGCGAGGCCGGGGCGGACGCCCTCGACGACGCCCTCCCGGACCCGACCACGTCGCCCTTCCTGGGTGATCCGGGGTTCTTGGAGGACTCCTACTTCCGGTGGGGCGTGCGGGTCGACGACCTCGGGCTCCAGCAGATGCTGGACCTTTGGGCCGACCCGACCACCGCACCGCACCTGACCTGGTGGGCCAACGTCGTCACCGACGCCGGACACCACGGCGCGGGGGTGCGCTCACCGATGGGCCGCGACGCGTTGCGCCAGGCCGACGCCCGGTTGAGCGTCTTCCTCGACCACCTCGAGGCCCTCGGGGTGCTCGACGAGGTCGCGATCGTGCTCACCGCCGACCACGGCTTCGAGACCTCCGACTCCGCCGTGACCGGATCATGGAAGGCCGCCCTGGATGCCGTCGGGGTGCCCTATCGCGACGAAGGGCCGGGGCTCGTCTACCTGCTCGATGAGGCACCCGAGGCGCGGGACGACTCCGAGGCCAGCGGCCGCAAGCGGGACTAGGGC
>JBAQXA010000433.1:0-6262 GCA_049299195.1 Nocardioides sp. | reverse complement strand
CCGTCCCCGCCACGCCAGGGCTGGTGGAGATCCGCGCTGAGGACCGGTGGCTGATCCCGGGGCTGTGGGACGCCCACGTGCACTTCGCTCAGTGGGCCGACACGCTGCGGCGGATCGACCTGGTCGGCACGGAGTCCGCCGCGGCGGTTCTGGCCGAAGTGGCTGCGTACCATGCTGCCCGCGACCGGCCGGGACGACCAGCCGACGGGGTCGTGGTCGGCTTTGGTTATCGCAGTGCCACGTGGGTCGAGCCGCCCACCGTGGCCGCGCTAGACGCCGTATGCGGCGACACACCTGTGGTGCTGATCGCTGGGGACTTCCACAACGGCTGGCTGAGTTCGGCCGCCTTGCGCTTGGTGGGGCTCCCGCCCCGCAGTGGCGCGCTTCAGGAGAACGAGTGGTTCGCGATCTCCGAGGACCTCGATCGGGTGCTCCCCAGCGGAGGTGATCGCGCGCTGGCGCACGCCCAGCGGCATGCGGCCGCCCATGGGGTCGTCGGCATTGTCGACATGGAGTTCGACCGCTCGTTTGCCCGCTGGCCGGAGCGAGTCGCTGCCGGCCACGACCTCCTGCGCGTGCGCCCCGCAACCTATCTGGGGGGCTTGGACGAGGTCCTCGCTGCCGGCCTGCGCTCCGGGGATCGGCTCGACGAACTCGGCCTGGTGCGGATGGGCTCGCTCAAGATCATCTCCGACGGCTCGCTCAACACCCGCTCGGCCTTCTGCCATGAGCCGTACGCCGCAACTAGCGGACCTGCTCCCACCCACCCAACGCTCCACCAGGGCGAGATCGCCGAGGGTGCTCCCCGTTACGGAGCGCTCAACCTCGACTCCACCGACCTGCGGGCTGCGCTCACTCGCGCCGCCCGAGGCGGCCTCACCGTGGCGCTCCACGCGATCGGTGACGCCGCCGTGGATGTCGGTCTGGACTGCTTTGCCGCAACGGGCGCCAGCGGCAGCATCGAACATGCGCAACTCCTGACCTCCGAGGCGGTGCAGCGCATGGCCGGGCTCGGGCTGGTGGCGAGTGTCCAGCCCGCGCACCTGCTCGATGACCGAGATCCCACCGAGGCCTGTTGGCCGGGCCGAGCGCATCGGTGCTTCGCCTTCCGGGAGTTGCTCGACGCAGGCGTTTCCCTCGCCCTCGGGTCGGATGCTCCGGTCGCGCGGCTGGACCCCTGGCTGGCCATGGCCGCGGCGGTGCATCGGTCGGCCGACGAGCGACCTCCGTGGGTGCCCGAGCAGGCGATCACGGCGGCTGATGCACTTGCCGCCAGCACCGACGGTCATGGCACTGTCGGAGTCAGTTCGCCCGCCGACCTCGCGCTCCTCGACTCCGATCCACTGGGGATCCAGGAGGACAGCGCCGCGGTTGCAGAGCACTTCCGTCGGCTTCAAGTGGCCGTCACAATCGTGGGTGGACGGATCACTCACGACGTCCGTTGAGTCGCGATATGGTGGCCCCACCCGAGATCGTTAGGAACCGTATGAACCTCCGTGAAACCCGCCGCATCCTGCTCGATGGCAACCCGGTGGACGTGGTTCGGCATGGCGAGACCTTGGTGGCCGGTGACGGTCGCGAGGTCGCCATCGTCGACGCCCTCCACCTGCCTCCGGTGACGCCGAGCAAGATCATCTGCGTCCATCTCAACTACCGCTCGCGCGTCGACGAGATGATGACGAGCCTGCCGCCGGCGCCGACGTACTTCCACAAGCCGGTCTCGGCGCTCAACTCCCACAACGCCGCGGTGGTGCGGCCGGAGCAGTGCAAATGGCTCAACTACGAGGGTGAGATCGCCATCGTGATCGGCCGCACCTGCCGCAACATCAGCCCGGCAGAGGCGGGCGACTACATCCGCGGTTTCACCGTGGCCAACGACTACGGCTTGCATGACTTCCGGGACACCGACTCCGGGTCGATGCTGCGGGTCAAGGGCGCGGACACGCTGTGCCCCGTCGGGCCGGGCGTCGTAGAGGGCTGGGACTTCCGCAACAAGGGCATCCAGACCCGGGTCAACGGTGAGGTGAAGCAGGACGGCAACACCGCGGAGATGGAGTGGGACATGCACTACCTCGTCGCCGACATCGCCCGCACGATCACCCTGCAGCCCGGTGACCTGCTGCTCTCTGGGACGCCGGCGATCTCGCGCACCGTCTACCCCGGCGATGTTGTCGAGGTCGAGGTGGAGGGGCTCGGCACGCTGAGCAACCACATCGTCACCGGACCTACGCCGATCCGCACCGACGTCGGCGCCCAGCCGACCGAGAGCGAAGAGGTCCTCTCCACCGCTCAGGGCGGCGACTGGGAGTTCCGCGGCATCCGCAAGCCACTGCCCCCCGCGCACTGAGGCTTGAACCACCCTTGAGCCTCCCGCCGCAATGGCGCCGACGCCGTGCAGCTCAGGTGCCACAAGGGCGACGAGGGTGGTGATCGCGGCGCGGTCGTCGGCCAGCTCGTCTTCGGTCGCCAAGACGCGCTTGGCCAGCCGGCCGGCCGGATGCATTTCTGGCGCTCGCGCCATAGCCACACCACAACGGGGTGTTTAGGGCCCAATCCAGGGTCCACTTGCGTCGTTGTGGTGTGGCTATGGCGAGATCCGGGCAAAGACGGCGAGCCGACGGGCTGGCAGAACCGCAGAGGCGGCGGCTCATGGTTACGCTCGGGGCGTGGGTGTCACGACGGTCGACGCTGAGTCGACAGGCCGGCAGGAGCGCATTCTCCAGGCGGTCATCGCGCTCCTAGCCGAGCGCGGCATCACCGGGGTCAGCATGCGGGCGGTGGCCGCACGGGCGGAGGTTTCGCTCGGACTGCTCAGCTATCACTACGCCGACAAGGTGAGCCTCATCTCGGCTGCGTTGCGGCGCATTGAGGAGCAGGACCTCGCGCTGGTGGAGCCGGATCCCACCGTGAGCCCCGAGCGCCGACTTCGCGCAGCGCTACGGCTGATCGCGGCGCCCGAATACCTCACCACTGCCTACCTCTCCCTGCGCCTCCAGCTCTGGTCACTCGCTGCGGCCAACCCGGCGTACGAGCAGCTCAATGCCGAGGCTCAGCGCCGCTATCGACAGGGTCTCGCCGCCCTGATTCGAGCGGCTCGGCCGGAGCTGGGCGCGGCCGAGTCGCGTCGTCGCGCGGCTGACATCGACGTACTCCAGAACGGGCTTTGGCTCACGACACTCCTCGGTCTTGACCGTGCCTCGATCAAGCGGTGTGTGCGTCGGTGCGAGGAGATCGCGCTCGCCGACTGAAGCGTGAGGCAATCCGAACTGGACGAATGTCCAGTTTTTTCTTGAACGAACGTCCAGGGGTGCCGTAGTGTGCCGCCATGACACACCCCACCCCGCTCGACGTTGCGCGGATCAGCTCCGGATTCCACGACGATCCCGGCCGGTCGATGTCCCTGCGCTCCGAGGCCTACACCCAGCCCGAGTGGGTGCAGGCCGACCTGAATGCCATCTTCGCCAGGACCTGGCAGTGGATCTGCCACGTCGAGAAACTGCGCTCCCCAGGCAGCTACGTTTCCGCCACCGTGGCCGGGATGCCGATCGCGGTCGTCCGCGACAGGACCGGCGGCCTACGTGCCTTCTATAACGTCTGCAAGCACCGCGCCCACGAGTTGCTCTCCGGCGCCGGGGTGACCCGCAACATCTCCTGCCCCTATCACGCCTGGGTCTACGGCCTCGATGGTCAGCTCAAGGCGGCCCGTCGCGCTCAGGGCATGCCGGGCTTCGAGGTGGGTGAGATCTGCCTCGATCAGGTGCAGGTCGAGGAGTTCGGCGGCATGGTCTACGTCAACCTCGACGCGACCGCCGCGCCGCTAGCCGATCAGGCAGGCGACCTGGCCGCCGAGATCGCGCACTGGGCCCCCGACGTCGCCGAACTGACCCACGCCAAGCGGCTCACCTACGAGGCTGCGACCAACTGGAAGAACGTCATCGACAACTTCCTGGAGTGCTACCACTGCCATGTCGCCCATAAGGAGTTCGTCGACCTCGTCGACATGGACACCTACGAGGTCAAGACCCACGGCATCTGGTCCAGCCACTTCGCCGAGGCCGGCAAGCACGCGAACGCCGCCTATGACGTCGCCGGAGCCTCGGTCACCGATCACGCGGTGTGGTGGCTGTGGCCCAACACCTGTCTGCTCCGCTACCCCGGCCGCGGCAACTTCATGGTCTTCCAAGTGCTTCCCGACGGTCCGGACCGCACCGTGGAGACGTGGGACTTCTTCCTCGAGACCACCGAGCTCTCCGATGCCGAGGTGGAGTCGGTGCGCTACATCGACGAGGTGCTCCAGGTCCAAGACATCGCGCTGGTCGAGAGCGTGCAGCGCGGCATGGGTACGCCGGCCTTCGACCAGGGCCGGATTGTCTTCGATCCGGAAGGTTCGGGTCTCTCTGAGCACGGCGTCCATCACTTCCACGGTCTCGTGCTCGCGGCCTACCGTGCCCTGGCCGAGAGCCTCGATCCCGTGGACGCGGCCGCCCCCGCGGCAGCGGTCCCCGCCTAGGAGCCCCATGTCCAAGCCCGTGATCATTACCTGCGCGCCGACGGGCGGCATCCACACCCCGACGATGTCGCCGCACCTGCCGATCACCCCCGAGGAGATCGCCCAGGCCTCCATCGAGGCCGCGGAGGCAGGCGCCGCGATCATCCACTTGCATGCCCGCAACCCCGAGACCGGCCGCCCCGATCCGCGTCCCGAGCTCTTCGTCGACTTCATGTCCCGCATCGCGGCCGGCAGCAACGCCGTCATGAACGTCTCGACCGGTGGGGGTCTCGGCATGACCCGTGAAGAACGGCTGCGCGCCGCGGTGCGGACCTCCCCGGAGATGGCCTCCCTCAACGTCGGCTCGCTCAACTTCGGCATCTTCCCGATGGCCGCGAAGTACTCCGAGTGGAAGCACGACTGGGAGCCGGAGTTCTTGGAGATGACCCGCGACTTCATCTTCAAGAACACCTTCGCCGACCTCGAGTACGTCGTGAAGGAGCTGTGGGGCGGACACGGCACCCGGTTCGAATTCGAGTGTTACGACCTCGGTCATCTCTACAACCTTGCCTGGCTGATCGAGCAGGGGTGGCTCGAGCCGCCCTTCTTCGTACAGATGGTCTTCGGCGTGCTGGGTGGAGTCGGCGCTGACCTGGACAACCTGATGCACATGCACACGATCGCCGAGAAGCTGTTCGGGGACAGCTATGAGTGGTCGGTCCTGGCAGCCGGGCGCCACCAGATGTCCTTCGCCACCGAAGCCGCCATGCTCGGCGGCAACTTGCGGGTCGGCATGGAGGACAGCTTGTTCATCGGTCCCGGCGCGCTCACGCCGTCGAATGCCCACCAGGTCACCAAGATCCGCGGCATCATCCAGGCGCTGGGCCACACCGTGGCCACCCCGGACCAGGCGCGCGAGCGGCTTGGGCTCAAGGGAGGCGGTCATGTCACCCTCTGAATCGGCGGATGCGACGCAGGGCGCTGGCGTCAGCCGGGTCGCTGCGCTCGGCGGCGGCCTGATCGGTCGGAGTTGGACCGCACTCTTCCTCGCCGCCGGCTCCTCGGTCGCTGTCTACGACCCGGCTCCCGGGGCCGACGCGGTGATCCGACGCTCGGTTGAGGAAGCCTGGCCGGTGTTGCGCCAACTCGGCCTCGCCACCACTGAAGGCCCCGAGGCAGAGCTGGTCATCTCCACCGATGCCCGTGCCGCCGTCGACGGTGCGCACTTCGTGCAGGAGAGCATCCCCGAAGTGACCGCGCTCAAGCATGCGCTGTACGCCGAGATCGAGGGTGTGCTCGGCGCCGACGCGATCGTCGCGACGTCCGCTTCGGGGCTGACCCTGGGGGAGTTGCAGGGCGGCTGGCAGGACCCGGGCCGCTTTGTGCTCGGGCACCCCTTCAACCCCCCGCATCTGATTCCGCTGGTGGAGGTGATGGGCAACGAGCGCACTCAGCCCGGCGTGGTGGACCGTGCCCGCGCCTTCTATGAATCGGTCGGCAAGGTGACCATCGAGGTGCGCCGCGAGGTACCTGGCCATGTCGCGAACCGGCTCCAAGCAGCGCTCTGGCGCGAGGCCATCCACCTGGTCAACGAAGGCGTCGCCTCGGTCGCCGATGTGGACCGGGCGATCTCGTCCGGCCCTGGGGTCCGGTGGGCCGCCATGGGCCCGACGTCCCTCTTCGCTCTCGGTGCGGATGGCGGGTTGAGCCAGTTCTGCGAGCACTATGCCGACAGCTTCAACCGCTGGTGGGCCGACCTGGGGACGCCATACC
>JBAQXA010000432.1:0-3287 GCA_049299195.1 Nocardioides sp. | reverse complement strand
CCCCACGCCCTTACGCAAGCCAGGGGCAGAGGCGGTCGCGGGTGTGGAGCCACCGGCGCCGGTCGCTGGGTACGGGGGCGCCGGCCGGGTGGCGGCCGCCGCCGTCCAGGTCGACCTCGACCTCGAGAGTGCCCGATCCCGGGTCTTCGATGTGCACCTCGCCGAGGCGGCGAAGCATGTTGAGCGAGGCGGGGTTGTCGCTGACAACCTCGGTCAGGATGTGCGTCACGCCGGCGGGCCGCTGCGGCATGAGGACGCTCAGCAGGGCGGTGGCCACGCCGCGCCCCTGCCAGTCGTCCTTCACCGTCACGGCCAGGTCCGCCGCGTCGGGAGGGTCGGGGTAGCGCACGATCCGCGCGATTCCCACGGGAAGGATCTCCGGTGACGGCTCCTCGCCGTCCTCGGACGCGATGGTGCTTTGCGCCATGCACACCAGCGCGATGTGGTCGATCCCGTCGACGTCGTCGACCAGGTGGTCGAGCATGGCCTCGCTCAAGTGCAGCACCGGCGCGAGGAAGCGCCGCCGCCTCGACTCCGGCGACAGGGTCTCGAACTCCCGGGCGAGCGCCGCCCGGTCGGTCTTGAGCAGCGGAAAGATCCATGCCCGCGTGCCGTCGCGCAGGTGCACCTCGTGGGGGTTGCGCAGCGCGGCCGCGGACGGCGCCACCGCTCGCCCGGCCACTGGCCCCTCAGCCACTGGGCTCGACCTCCAGGCGATCAAGCCAGTTGATCAGCGGCCGCAGCCGCCGCCAATCTTCGCGCACCACATCGGCGAGCCCCGCGGTGTGGATCACCTCATCGAATCCATACGACTTCCCGGCACCGAGCGACTTGTGCCGCAGCAGTTCAATGCGCGGGTGATCGGCGGCATACCCGCGCGGGGTTGTCTTGAGCCGCTCGCCGCTGATCTCCCAGCCGCCGCGCTTCAGATCGCCCACGATCCGCGCGAGCCGACGCCCCGCCGCGTCGTCGACGATGGCATCGCGGAAGGCCGCCAAGCGCGGCCCATCGGCGTCATAGAAGCCGCCCCCGGCGTAGACCCCGCGCGCAGAGACCGAGACATAGAACCCGGTCGCCGGTCCGGTCGCCACGAACCCGCCCTGACTCGTCTTGTACGGCGTCTTGTCCTTCGCGAAGCGCACGTCGCGGTAGGGCCGGAAGATCTTGGCCGGCCCAAACTCGGGGGCCAGCAGCGCACACAGCGCCTCCATCGGGGCGCGCACCGCCTCGTCGTAGGTCGGCTTGTGTGCGGTCCAGAAGCTCTTGGAGTTGTCGACCTCTAGATCCTCATAGAAGTCCAACGCCGCGACGGGAAAGCCGGTGAACTCCACATCGTCCACCCTAGGGCGACCGGCGCTCAGCGCAAGTTGGCCGTCACCTGTTCATCGCCGCCCTCGGAGCGCGCCGTGATGGTGATCGCGGAGCCGCCGCAGCGCGGCTCGGACAGGAACCCAGGGGAGCCGGGGGTCTCATAGACCGTCGCGAGGGCGGTGCCGTCCCAGCGGAGCAACCGCGCCGGGTCGCCGTCTGCCTGCGGCTGCTGGGTGAAGTATGCCGCCCCGGCGCACCACGTCAGGCTCCCGGTATCGCCCGTCCCCAGCGGGATCGGTCCGTCGTCGCCGGTGGCAAAGAAGTCCGCCTCCTCGATCCGCTTTTCGTTGGGCACCGTCGACCAAACCGGCCCGTCGTCGGTCAGCAGCGAGTCCCAGCCGGCGCACTCCTCGGGGCCGACCACGGGGGTCGCCGTGCCGGTGGCGACGTCGATCGCGAGCGGAGTGCGGCAGCTCGGCTTGCCCGAGGTGAAGCTCAGCACCGTCAGCCCCGCGGAGGTCTGCCGGGCGTCGTTGAAGCCGGTCCCGACGGAGCCGCACCACACGATGCGGCCGGCGTCGGTGCGCAGATTGTGCTCGGCCAGGCAGTAGGTCCGGCCCGGCCCGAAGGTCGCGTGGAAGAGCACTCCGTCGCCAGCGTCGTCGGTGCCCAGCGCCCACGTGCCGCCGTTGACGGTCGCAGGTTCGGACGCGCCGTCGACCAGCAGGAGCCGGCCGTCGGCGCGCGCCACCACCGTGGCTGTCGAGGGCTCGGACTCCCCATCGTGCTGGTGCACCACCACCGCGAAGTCGTCGTCGAGCAGCGCCTCCTGCGCGGTGTAGCCCCGCGGCCGCGGCAGCTTGGTCTCGGCCCCTGCCATGGTCAAGGTGCCGAAGCCGTCGGTGATGGTCACGTTGGTGTCACCCGATGTGACGACGGTGGTCGCGACCGGACCCACCTCGACCCAGTCCAGCGTCGGCTGGCCGCCGTCGGCCGCGGAGGAGGAAGCGGCTGGCGTCGTCGGATCATCGGCTGGCTGCTGGCCCGGCTCGGTGGGGGCCAGACAGCCGCTCAGCAGCAGCCCGGAGACGCCGACCGCGAGCGACGCGGCATACCGACCCATCCGCGCGGACCGAGCGTGCACCTCAGACTCCGATGTTGTGTAGGTAGTGCTCCTGGTTGGCACGATAGCTCTTGTAGGCATTGCGCCACTGGACCCGCTCGATGAAGGGTTCGGAGGGATCAAAGCGCTGCTGGTTCCACGGCTCGAAGAAGCCGACCTTGGTCGCGCCCTTCTCGTTGTTGTCGTAGCCGCGGCCGACTTGGTAGTGCCCGGAGGCGTTGTCGTCGAGGTAGGAATAGAAGTCCTTGAGCAGGATCGGGTGGAACACCATCGGCGCGCGATAGTCCTGCACGTGCCGCCGAATCAACTGCATCCATTCGCCGAAGGTCAGGTCGGAGATGTCGAGGACGACGTAGGCCCCCGCGCGGTTATCCCAGCGGGTCTTGTTGTTGATCACGCGCACCATGTCGGCGATGTTGGTGCCGCTGGTGGTGGTGCGCAGGCGCCGGGCCCAATAGCCCTGCTTGCGGACGCCGTCCTTCTTGGTCCACGCGATCATCTGCAGCGTCGTGGGACCGCACCAATAGCTGCGCCGCTGGTCGTTGACGTGCTTCTCGCTGAGCACCTGGCCGCTGTCGGGGTAGTCCTGCCAGGTCAGCACCGGGTCGGCGGTCTTGGGTCCGCTGGTGTCGCGGCCGAGGATGACGCTGCGCCCGGTTGAGGTGGCGGCGCTGATCTCGGGATGCCGCGCGAGGAAGCCCCGCGGAAGCGGCGCGCCTTGGATCTGGTGGCGGATCAGCCAGATCTTCGCGACCGCTCGCGCGGCCTGCCGCAACTCGGCCCGCTCGAGACGGGTGCGGGCGCGGGGACTCATCGCGGCCCGGGCCTGCAGCATCGCCGCGGGGTCGAGGTC